>JAGWAZ010000041.1 GCA_021296135.1 Chlorobiota bacterium
AGCTGGTAATCAATTACGAAGAGCGAATAAAAAGGTACTATCACTATTAAATGACACAGTTAATTGAACACAACCGATAAAATATAGGAAAACCTACCGCTACCTTCCCTAGGTCACCTCCGCAGCCACGAGCCGCCGTAGTTTTGTTCCCAACATCCAGTAGATCACTGGAATTGCCAACAACACCCCAACAATATCGGCCAACCAGTCAGCTATTTCAGCAGATCGTTCAGGCACAAACATCTGCTGAATCTCAACTCCCGCTCCGTAGAGCGCTGAAAAGAGGGTAGCTATCAGAATTAACTGACCGATCTTTCTCTCCTTCATCATCCAAGAGCCTGCACGGTAAGCAAGAATTGTCATTACGAAGAAAGCGCCCACATGATTCAGCTTGTCAGCAAAGTCGAAATCGAACGACGGCATTTGAGGATCCGGAAGTGATATAAAGAGAAAGAGACCCGTGCAATAGAGAATCAAAGGGAGAACGTAGATGACAATGCCCCTGATTTTATTCATCACCACTCAACCTCCTGAACGCATCCGGAAGATGGTCGATGATGTTGCTGGCTGTTAGTCCATGTTTGGTATGAGCTTCTACCGCTACATCTCCCGCCAGGCTGTGTAGATAGACTCCTGCTAATAGGCCCGGCAGAAGGTTGTCTCCGTCGTGCCTGGCAATCAAACCTGTAATGACGCCAGTCAACACATCGCCCGATCCTGCTGTTGCCATGCCGGGATTGCCCGCACTGTTTATCCACGTGTTGCCATCTGGGGTTGCCATAACGGTTGGTGCCCCTTTCAAAACAACGATGCAGTCAAATTGCTGTGCAGCCTCTCCCGCTACTGCGAGTGTATCACCAGCAATGGCCTCTCTTGAGACTCCAAGCAATCGAGCCATCTCGCCATGATGTGGAGTTATGATAAGGGGGGATTGGTGATCTCCGAGAGCTTCGGGATGCTCATTGAAGGCAAACAACCCGTCGGCATCGAGAACTATCGGCAGGGGAGAGCGACGAAGGAGATCACGGGCGAATAAGAGGGCGCTTCCACTTCTTCCAATGCCAGGGCCAAGCGCAATAACAGTATACGTTTCCAGGTCGTCGATAAGAAGATCAAACGCGTTCTCAGCAAATCTTCCATTGCTTTCTGGCAATCCACGTGATATGATCTCAGCCGGTAGTTTTGGCACTGCCAGCGGAATCACTGACTCAGGTGTTCCCAACACCACGAGACCAGCCCCGGCATTGATGCTTGCCGTAGCTGTCAGGACCGCTGCACCTGCCATTTCACGGCTCCCGCCAAGAACAAGAACTTTGCCACGATCATACTTGTGTCGGGTTCTCCTCGGTATCGGAAGGCCTTGGAGAGCAACGATCTCATCAAGTAGTTGACACCCACTCGTTTCATAGAGTGCACCGGGAGTGCCAATACTGGTAACGAACAACTCACCGGTAACGTCAGGTCCATCCTGAAGAAGAAGTCCTGGTTTCAAAGCCGCCATCGTTACAGTAAGGTCGGCCTCAAAGACAGTGCTGATCGCTTCACCGGTATCAGCGTTGAGTCCTGTCGGAATATCGACAGCAACTCTCAACGCATCACGATTGTTCGCCCATGTAATGGCCTCCCTGTATGGTGAGCGAGGAGCGCCAGTCGCTCCCATACCAAGCATGGCATCGACGATGCAATCAAAACCTGAATTGAAGGGAGTAAAATCAGGGTTATCAGGGGTGATATTACGGATTTCCAGGTTCTCAAAGGGACGGAGAATATCGAGTTGCAGCTTGGCATCGTTGCTCAGTTTTTCTTCCGGAGCAAGAAGAAGGCACGTGACATTATAGCCACGAATTGAAGCATGTCTGGCAATAGCCAGGCCGTCTCCTCCGTTGTTGCCTCCACCGCAGAGGATAAGGAGGTTTTGGTGCGGACGATCATCCACCCCTATGTTGAGGAATTCCAATGACGAGATCTCTTGAATAACCTCAAGACATCCCCGCGCAGCATTCTCCATCAGGACCGAGCCTGGAATTCCGATCTCATCGATTGCTTTGCGGTCGGCCTCTTTCATCTGGGCCGATGTCAGAACTGACGTTATCATGTTCCTCGTCGGACGTTTGTGTTCGGATTATCCTGGGCTATCGTTGCGGCAATGACTGATTGTGCCCCTGCGTTGAGCAGAACATCTGCACATGCGTTCAACGTTGCACCAGTTGTGAAAACATCATCACATAACAGGATCTTTGCACCGGCCGTGTCCTTGACTGTTACGGTGAAGGCATTGGATATGTTCACGGCACGTTGCTGAGCGCTCAATTGCGTCTGACTTCGAGTGTGACGAATTCGTTTCAGTCCGTTCGACATCAACTCTATGTTGTGCGCCCGGCTGAATCCTCTTGCAATGAATTCAGCCTGGTTGTAGCCTCGCTCTCGAAGCTTTGCCCGATGGAGGGGAACGGGTAGAACAAGGTCAATTTGTGAGAACTCAACAAACGCCTTGAGTGCTAATCCAAGTTCAACCCCCATCTCTTCGGCAAGAGGATAACAGCCTTTGTATTTGATGGCGTGGATCAGTTGTTGGACAGGTGAATCCTGTTCAAATGTATAGAGTGAACCGATAGCTTCAAGGGCAAGCTCCTCGGCTGTATACTCTTCAAGGAGTGTCTCATAGATTTCTTCAGGATAGGGTGCAGCGAGGAGTGAAACACGGCAGGCCTCACAGATACCACGCTCGGCAGGGTCAATCGGCTCATCACACGCCGGACAAAGAGATGGAGCGATCAGGTGGAGTATATCGTGCTTAATGGCCTTGAGATAAGAGATCATGATTTTTTCTTTGATGTTGTAGGTGATTGAGCGACCGTGCCGAGCAATCCTCTCAGCTTGAAATAGATTTGTGCGGTTGGTCTCCATTCAATTCGCATACGTTGCATCACTTCCTCGATCGTTGCGCCATTATCGACCATCATCACCCCGGCGGTGTGGCGTAGAGAGAATGGAGTGAGACGTCTGTCTCTTCCGCGCTTCACGCCACTTGCTTTCAACCACTTGTTGACTGCTTCGCGCATTCCACGTGAGGTCATGCGACTCCCGTTTGTCCGATTGCTTAGGCTTGGGAAAAGGGGAGCGGCCTTGTTGTGCTCTTCTTCACGATACCGTTTCTCCAGATAATGGTCAAGTGCTTTCCTCGCCTCTTTTGGGATAACTACAGCCTGGTCTTTCGAGTTTTTTCCTTTGCCCATCACGTAGATAACCTGCGATCCATCACTTCGGTGTTGCAAATCGCCAACATCGGCGTGAAGACATTCATGTTCACTCAAGGCACAGTAGAGCATCACGTTGATGATCGCAAAGTCGCGTGCTCCCTGCGTTGTGCTGCGATCGATAGACTCAAGGAGTTGTCCCACTTCCTGAGATGTCAAAAACTCCCGGGAATGCTGCGATGGGCGTCGGCCTCCAATCACTGTTTTGGATGGGTTGACTTTCAACACTCCAATGTCAATCAGATACTGACAGAAACGACGAAGAGCCGTCATATAGGTCCCCACAGAGACGCTCTTCAGGCCTTTCTTCTCGACGAGGTATCGTTTGTATCGCTCGACATCCCGTGTGGTAAACCGGAAACGTTTGTCGACCGGGAACCACTTGATAAATTCGCGGAGCGCCCGCTGATACGTTTCCCGCGTCTGCTTTTGCTTCCGTTCACACTCCACAAGGAATCCCTCGAAGTGAGCAACAAGCTCCTTCATCGTTATCTTGATCGGTTTCTGGGATTCTTCCCCCATAGATCGTTCAGTGGTTGTGATAGTTTTATGAAACTAAGAAATATAGGCCGTTATTGCAAAAAGACAGGATACAAAAATACATAGTACAACAAAGCATTACCAAGAAGATCAGCCCAAGCATGCTCCAGCGGATGTTCAGCAGATGTTCAAGGGACACGGTATCAGCTTTCAGCGGACGAGGACCTGGTAGCAGATGGGATTGAGTGTGGGAAGAGAAACATTGTTCCCAGCGGTAAAGGGCTGTTATACGTAAAGGGCTGTGCAATCTTCGTCCTGATCGTCGGTGAACGTCTGGTTATGGGTAGCCCCGAGGTTTACGTCGGGGTCACAAGATTACCCTCAATGCAATCAGGCCATTGATGGCCTTACTATGAGGGGCATCATCGACTGAAAAGGTTTGTCGAGGAGATCCAGAGATTGATGGTAGCAGATGGGATTGAGTGTGGGAAGGGAACCATCTTCCCAGCCGTAAACGGCTGGCTATCTTCCGCCACAGAGTGGCGGCCTGTCGGTAGCCCTGTGCGGAAGCGCAGGGCCGGCAATACGCTTGACTTGAACAAGCTCCGTAGGAGCGACCCGTTTCCTTCTGATCTCTACATCATAGATCGCACATCGTTATATCGACATTCTTAGATCAAACGTCGCTACGCGACTATCCCACGCTTCGTCATGGGATTGAGCCGGGGAAGAGATAGAATGAGCTACGGTATAGTTGGTTGGGCTTCTGAGCAGTTACTGAGAGTAATCGAGTCGAGTCGGTTTGGCCATATTCACCTCCATGTGGTTGTATTACTGCCTTTCGCCGCTCGTCTCTATGTGTTTTGCGGTAAGTTCGAGTTTGCCTCTCAACTTATATCTCAATCGACCGCCTCTCGAATAACCCCGCCCCCGACAACATCGTCTCCTTCATATAAAACCACCGACTGTCCTGGGGTAATTGATCGGCGTGGTTCATCGAAGATGACCTCCAGAGACCCATCCGGGAGAGTTCTGCACGTTGCTTCGGCGCCATCATCCTTATAACGGATTTTTGCCGTCAGCTTCATTGGTTCGTTCAGGTGGTCGTACTTGATCAGGTTGACGCTCTCCGCACGAAGCCCTTTGTTGAGAAGCTGCTCAGATGTACCGACCTCGACGTGATTTGTTTCCGGATAGATGCCGATCACGTAGAGTGGCTCGTCCGCCGCAACCCCAAGCCCTTTCCGCTGACCTATGGTATAGAACGGATAGCCAGCATGCTTCCCGATCTCTTCACCATTGCGGATAATCGAACCACCGGCAACCTTTTCTTCCAACCCCTCAACGTTCTCTTTCAGGAACCGACGGTAGTCGTTGTCAGGGATGAAGCAGATTTCGTACGACTCACGTTTGTCAGCAACCGGCAGGTTGTGCCTGAACGCGATCTCCCGCGACTCCGGCTTTGTCAGATCGGCAAGGGGGAAGATTGTACGAGAGAGGGACTCCTGAGTAACAGCCCAGAGAGCATAGGACTGGTCCTTACTTGCATCGAGACCTCGACCCAGGATATATCGACCACTCTCGTCATCGTGTCTCAGTCGTGCGTAATGTCCGGTGGCAATCCAGTCTGCTCCAAGCGCGTCGGCACGCCGAATCATCTCGGCCCACTTGATCTTCCGGTTGCACATCACGCAAGGGTTTGGTGTGTCACCTGCTATGTAGGAACCCTTGAAGTAGTCGATAATCTCCTGGCTAAACGTCTCGGTAAAGTCATAAACGTAGTGGGGAATACCGAGCGAAGCGGCCACTCGACGAGCATCGTTGATGCCGTCAAGTGAGCAGCAGCTCGTCTCGTTCCCGAGGTTTCCGCCGACCTCTTCATACTTGTATGTCTTGATCGTAATGCCGATGACTTCGTAATCCATCTCCACAAGCAATGCTGCTGCAACCGATGAGTCGAGTCCACCCGACATGCCGACAATAACACGCCCTGCCATGCTCTTTGCGACTTTTCTACCGAGAAATGCTTTCCACAGATTATCGAAGATCTTTAACGATCAGAATATAGGTGGATTGCCCAGAATATGAAGAATATGTCATTCGAAAACGTTCAGGATGCTGAGAAAGAAGGCAGGAGTACCCTTTGGTATAACTCTTCAAAAAGGTAAGGTATATCAAGTCATTCCGAGGTTTAATTCATCTATAAGTTTAAACAAAAACTTCAGATATAACAGGATCATAAAGAAGAGAAGAAGGAGACGGCCGTAGTTGGTAGTGAAGACCGGGAGGAAGTATGCAACGGAGGTATCGGCGGACCAAAGAGGATAAAACAGGTATCGAACAATAGTGGGTGGATCCGTGGGGCAGAATGCCTGTGCTCCTATCCGGGAACTAATCGTGTAATAGATAACGTCTCGCTCTTTGATGGTCGGTGGCTGTAGAGCGAGACGTATCCGTTATAGAGCCAGATAATGGTTTGATCCTGATAGCGACCATTCATCGGTTGTCCGCTCTGCCCCGTAGCAAGAACGCTGCGAAGAAAGACTGTCGTATCTGCAAAATCGACGATCTGCCGCATTGAGGGACCAAGTTCTACGTCGTATGGTCGATTAAACTCCCACTCTCCGTTGTTCAACGTGGTTGTTGCTCCACCAACCTCAAACGGCCCTATGTTCACGACGTTTCGTAGTTGCTCAGTTGCTGAGAATGGATGGCGGAATGTAAGCGTATGAATTTTTCCAAACTTCCATTCGTGCACATTCCAAGTACCAAAACGATTGTGAAGAGAGTCAAGTGCATCGCCAAAGCTCTTCCTAAGAATGTCATCGCGCACTTCCCGTTGTGGTGTGGTGACATCATCAAACCATCGACTGTTTGTCATCAACTGGCGACGGATATTCTTGAGGGGAAGCTGTGCAACCAACATGAAATGTCGATAGACCGACTCTCCAAGCTCATCTTTCCAGGTCTTTTCATAGACGATTTGCGACCATTCGGCTGCTATTGATGCCTCTGGAGATTCGGCATTCATCTCGCCGTCCCACTTATGCAGCAGCGCAAGTCCTTCTCGTACCTTTCTTCCTTGTTGGGCACTATCCGGAAACGCACGAATAAGGAACTCAACCATATAGCGCATATGTTCGGAAAGAACATCGCCCTGCATCTGAACGCAGTCGATAACTTGAAACTCATTTCCCTCATCCAGATACTCTTCAAGCCTGATTGCCCGCGATGGATCGACCCAAAGCCCCGGAATAGAAAGACCAGGGAAGTTTGTGATCTTGTTGTTTGCGCTGGCAATAAAACCTTGATCAGGGTTTTTCAGCGTGGGCATCTTTGATACCTGATGGGCTCCTCGCCAATTGTAGCGGCTATCCCAACCAGGGTTTACACGGTACGGATTGGCAGCATTGCGGATTGGAGATCGAAGGCATGGCACATATCCAATTGTACCATGACGATCGGCATAGAGTATGGAAAGACCCGGTACACCTCCATGCTTAAGAGCATCACGAAACTGCAAAAAGTTCTTTGCTGCGTTCAGCTTTTGAAGTGCGGTCAACTCGTGAGAAACGTTTCGTCCCAACCAACGCAAGGCGAGTCCAAATGAATCTGCGGGGGTGGCAATTAATGCAGAGGAGACTGCTGAATCGAGCAGAGGTGGTTTGTAGTCTTCAAAGAGATCTCGAAGATCGGAGACCAATGGGCCATGTCTGCTGATCCTGATTTCTATTGGAGTTGGCAAGGTATCCTTTGCATGGACTGTGTCTTTGATTACCTGCAAGGGTTCCCATACACCATCATGAAGTGCTCTATCCTTTTTCTCGGTGTGGAGTCGTTCCAGATAAAAATCGGTCTCATCAGCCATCAGATTTGTGAGCCCCCAGGCAATATCATCGTTTCGACCTGCGACGATAAAAGGCATGCCAGGTATGGTCACTCCGGCAAGAGTTCGTTTACCGATTTTCAGTACTCCCTGATACCATTTCCCGGGTACCGAATGTTGTAGGTGGGGATCGTTTGCCAGGATAGGTTTTCCGTTAGTTGTTCTGTCACCGGAAATCACCCATCCATTCGAACCAACCTCAGACCCTCCGATTCCGATCTCGGCTCGCATTGAACGATCAAGCTCGATCAGTGGATCGAGGCTTCGGAAGAACTTGGCTGTAGTACTATCAACTTCCTCTTCTACATTTTGGACTTCTGTCGAATCGGTTGTTATGAAGTCGGTTGGTTGTACTTGGGGCATACCTGCACGGAGTGCCTCAAGTTGAGGCTCCGGGCGTTGCTCTCCGGGAATGATTGTCGGGCCATAACTTGGATACCAGGGAAGCATTTCAGTAAAAAGTGAGGAATCGACTCTGGATCGAATCCTCTCAAAGATCAGATCCGTCCAGAGGGCTTTGTTCTGTTCCCAGGCGAGAAGACGGATCACCAGGATCGTATGGATCGGCTCCCACGGTTCCGGTTGGTAGCCGAGAGCGTCAAACTCAAAAGGATAACGACCCTGGTGTGTTTCAATAAACCGATTGACACCGCGACAGTATGCCTCTACCGTTGCCTTTGTCCGGGGGGGCATCTTCTCGAAAATATTCCGTGCGATTCGTTCAAAGCCAATTGTTCTGACATAAGCGTCGTACCCGATCAATCGTGTCCCCATCAATTCGGAGAGTCGCCCTTGTCCAACGCGACGAAAGAGATCCATTTGCCAGAGACGGTCTTGAGCGTGAGCATAGCCCAGAGCTGTCATTGCATCGTTTTCAGTTTCCGCGAGGATATATGGGATACCGTACCGATCACGCGCAATTTCAACCTTGCCACTCAAGCCGGGAATCTCTACTGAAGCATTATCCTCAGAAACAAATGATCGACTTACCATTCCAAGAACAAGCCACCCCATACCCCCTATAAATGTGAGGCCTACAAGAAGAAGTCCAAGAAATGACATCCGACGAGCAGCTAAATATGAATCGCGGACACGCATAAAGCAAATATAAGGATGGCAGGGGAGGAAGAGACATGAGGGATGAAGGCGGAGAGATGAGGGAGGAAAGGGTATTGAGAGTTATCAGGTTGTACAGGTAGATGTCAACCTTCATAGCCTTAGCATTTATGCCGAGGAAGGAAAAAGGGGCCGAGAGTCCGTACCCTTTTGCGCCTTGTGGTTGTTTCTGGTCTATGCAATGAAGTTGTTTTCTCAAAGTGTCCCGATCACTTTGCGTAATGTTCCAATTCCTTCATCAACCTGTTCGCGTGTCAAGTTCAAAGGCGGACGAAAGCGTATAGACCGTTCGCCGGCGCCAATAATCATGATGCCACGTGCCAGGCATCCTTCAAGGATATGTGCTCGCCTATGAGCATCCTTGATTGTCATTGCGCACATCAGGCCAAGTCCACGCGGATTCGACACAATGTCAGGGAAATCGGTTGCCAGACTCTGAATCCCTTCAAGCAAATATTTGCCGACATCGCGAGCATTATCGACGAGCTTTTCCTCTTCAATCACTTCAAGAAATCTGGTAAAACGGACCATGTCAACAAGGTTGCCTCCCCACGTCGAGTTGATTCTGCTCGATTTATGGAAGACGTTGTCCTCGACTTCATCAACACGTTCGCCACATAGAATCCCGCAAACCTGTGACTTCTTGCCGAACGCAATGATGTCCGGGACAACACCGAGAGCCTCGTGCACCCACATTCGGCCGGTCAGTCCAACTCCACTCTGTACCTCGTCAAAGATCAGCATCGCTTCGTTCTCATCGCAGAGGTAACGCAACTGCTGAAGGAATTCCGGTCTGAAATGGTTGTCACCCCCTTCGCCTTGAATCGGCTCAAGGATTACACAGGCAATGTCATCAGGGTTGGACGCAAATGCTGATTCTAATTCCTCGATAGCCTGCCTTTCCCGCTGAACCGTCCGTTCCAGGTTCTCGCCTTCCAGTGGAAACTCAGCAAATGGGTTGGTGATTTGTGGCCAGTCGGTAAATTTGGGCCAGTATTGAACCTTGATTGGATCAGTGTTGGTCAGGCTCATGGTGTAGCCTGTTCTGCCATGAAACGCCTGACGGAAATGAGTCACTTTCGTGCCGAGTGTATCCGGTTTGCCAGCAGCGATGTTCTTCCTGACCTTCCAGTCAATGGCGGTCTTCAGAGCATTCTCAACGGCAGGCGCTCCGCCTTCAATAAAAAAGCTGTATCTGAAGTGGTCGGGAACTGCAATTCTGAAAAACGTCTCGACGAACTGAGCCATTTCTACGGTATAGACATCGGAGTTTGATGGCTTATGGAGTGCAACGCGGCCGATTTTGGCGATGAATTCATCGTTATTCAATTTGGGATGGTTCATTCCAATCGGGTTAGAGGCGAAGAAGGTGAAAAGATCGAGATACCGCCTCCCGTTTCGTGCATCGTAGAGATAGGCTCCCTGGCTTTTATCGAGATTAAGGACAAAGTCCAATCCATCCGCCAGGATATGCTGGCTAAGTGTTGAGTGTACCTGATTTGGCACTATGGATTGATCGATAGTTGAGTCTATTGACATTGGTTTTATAGTTGTTTGTAGATAGTAGTTGATAATAGATAATCGATGGCAAGTCTCCCTTGAGACGTGACGTTCAAGACTGAATCTGGAGAGGGTAACGACTTCTCAGGGACTTGCATAGGGTGGACCGTTCAGGAGTCGCCAACGACGAACCGGCAACTGGGCAAGCAGCAGTGAGAGAAACGAACCGCCACGAATCGTTCCGGTTCGCTGAGCAAGCATTGCGGTATAGAGCGTGACAAAGCGCATGACAATGACAAGAGCAATATAGGAAGAACATTGAATCTCTTTGTAGCTTTTCCGTAATTCATAACTTTTCCGTCCGGATGCTGTTATTGAATCCATTGCAGGACTTCAACCTATACTCAACCAAGTGATCACGCAAAGAGGCTAAGAACAAAAGACGCAAAGAAGAATGAGTGAGAAACGCATATTCATGGATGAGCTTGAGCATGGCGTGAGAACATTGGTGAGACGTGATCAGAAAATCCGTGATTTGAAGCGTGCTCATGGTATCCCATCATTTCGGCCTCACGGACGATACTTTGAGATCCTTGTCCGTTCGATTCTTAGCCAGCAGATTAGTGGCAGTGCTGCCAAAACAATTATTGGTAGCCTGCGTGCCGAGCTTGGTAATCTGAATGATCCTCGACTCCTTGCAGCGTTGCCTGATGAAGTATTGAGAAGTTGTGGTGTCTCTTCTCAAAAACTTGGCTATCTCCGTTCACTCACCGACCATGTTTTCGACAAGCGTCTGAAACTTCGACGCTTCTCCCAATTACCTGATGAAGAAATCGTAGCTGAACTGACTGACGTGAAAGGTATTGGCCTCTGGACGGCCAAGATGTTCCTGATATTCTCACTTGGACGTCTTGATGTGCTCGCTTACGAAGACCTTGGAGTTCAGCATGGCGTGCGTATTGCTTATGGGTTCGACGACATGCCAACAAAAAGTGAAATTGAAACGCTTGCTCAGGAAAACAGGTGGGAGCCGTACCGTTCGATAGCCTGCTGGTACATGTGGCGAGCAATCGAGAAAAGGTAGAAATGTGAAGGTAGAAGTGGTGTTATGAACGAGAATGAGGAGTTATGGCGTGAATTGTTTAATGACCTCTGTACCTGATAGAATCAGATCGTGAATGTGGTTGTAGATAAAGGTGGAGCTTCGTCCGGTCAATTGTAAGTTCTCGAACGTTCTCAAGTAATCGATTATCAGGCAAAGTTTCTCTTCAATTCCGATTCCCAGGAGTGGGTATGCGAATGGAATACGTTCGACGTCGATCGCAAGGATTTCATCTTCTCGTACGTTGAATAGATCCTTTAACATGCCCTTTGCTAACTCCGATAACCGACTTTCGCCCTCTCTCCACATTACATCTTCGAGAAAGCAGGACAATTCCAGAATAATACAGGTCTGGCCAGGTGGAGCCATAAAGGAACTCCGGTTCTTTGATTCGTACAACCTTGTAAACGGGATTGACCTGTCGGGGAAGTATATCGAGGCGTTGTCCGTCAGATGGTCACGGGCAATGACTACTACAAGAAGAATCATGTGACGAAAGCGAAGGGAGCGAGAAGCTTCAATGATTCTCTCAGGCGACGCTGGATTCAGTAAGCGCACCAGAACGGTGATTGGCAGTGTGCTGACAACTCTGTCAGTCGCGATCAACTCTGTCTGATTGATCTCAATTCCTGTTATCCGCTTCCTGTTATGGCGAAGTCCTGTGATACGTGAGTTGTATCGTACTCGTTCTTTCCCAAGCGTATTTGCAAGCCGCTCCGCAATCATCCCAATGCCATACTTAGGATAGTAGAACTGACCGTCGAGATGACTGGAATGTATTCTCTTGCGGTCAAACGAGTCTCGAAGTAATGACCAGAAGTTCAGTCCTTTCAGCCTTCCACCTGAGACATGGGATGAGAGTTGTTCCGGAGGAAGTCCCCACAACTTTTCCGAATAGTTAAACAGGAACATTTCTGAGAGTTTTTTTCCGTATCTGGAAATTGAGACATCGGAAAAAGAACCTGTTCCGTTGGATGAGTGAAGCCGCGATGCTACAAAGCTCAGTCCTATGTGAAATGACTCTGAGACAGGCAACGAGCGAACAATACTTCCAAGGTGCAGGGGAAAGTCAAGAAATCGTCCTTGGTGATAAATCACACTTGGTGCGTTGACGGGGAGCAGATCATCACCAAGGAGTTCCTTTACGAGCCTCGTTGCCTTCGGAGCTTTATCATGAAAGCGATGAGCGCCAGTATCGTAGAGACAATCTTCAAGACGAAGAGTGCGAGCGTTGCCACCTGGTTGATCTGAAGCTTCGTATAGCACGTAGGGCAGTGCGGCTTGAGATGCTGAATATGCTGCAGCTAGACCAGCAGGACCAGCTCCAAGTATATGTATCAGCTCTTCTGAGTTTTTCACTTCAAACTTCCTGACTCAAACGTTCCATCATATTCATAGAGAGGAACTTCCGGCCATATTGAATTCACGTAGGGATTGTGATGGAAGTGTAGAATCCGTTGTGGTCTTTTATCGACAAGGGAACTGTACCAGCCAACAACAATCAGATCATCATGATTCCGGGAAGAGAAGGAATGTGGAATTGATTCGGCGTCAATATACGTTCCAGGAACACCATGAGTTTGCATGTAGAAGCTCACAAGGGATGATGTCAGTATAGTTCGTTTGTCGTTGTTCTGCTTTTTAAGATGTTCGGCTACTTGTGCAATTGCAGTAGGTAACGTGTGTTGAGTGGCAAGGACTATACCCGTTGCGGCATAAGCGATCAACAACGTGATGGTGATGAACCTGCCGGCGAATCCGTTCTTCATCAGTGCTACTCCACCTGCCCAGGCAAGCGTAAGCAGAATGGGAATCAACGGTAGTATGTGCCGAGTCTGAAAGACCACGTTTTGGTACAGCAGAATCCAGGCGATATAGATACACATGGCAAGAACAATGATGACAAGACCGTCTGTCTCTCGTGAGAACATCCACCATGCACCTCGTGCTATAAGTATTATCAGTCCAACCGTCACGATCAGTGTTATGGGACTTCGATGTTGCCAGTAACCTCCAACGCCATCTGCCACGATCCCTTTGACCACAGCAATTCGTCGCTCTTCCATATCGGGAAGGGTTTCGACCGTCCCACCAAAGTCCGTAAAGTGTCCCAAGGTCTGTTGTTGAGCAGAGAGTACAAGCTGATCCCAGCCTGCATCAACTATCATAGGAACGAGCCAGATTCCAATACCCAGAATAAGGAGCCCAAGGGAGGCAGGCGTCCTGCGCGAGCGTACGAAGGCGATCAGAAATGGGATGGCTGCAAACGGAACGTAGGACAATCTGACGCCAGCGAGAATGCCGGTTAAAGCGATGCCGATATAGAGATCGCGTCTTGGAGCATGATCGTTCCTGACGGTAAGGGCGAGTATCCAGAGAAGGATTGCAGTCCCCATCAAATCAGGCATATATCGGTTGCTCATGAGCCAGATCATCGGGTTGAAGAAGAAGAGGGTTGCAAGTAGAAGACCTTCCGGAGTATCGATTCTTGTAGTACAGAATCGAAGTCCAGCCAGGATAAGTGCAAAGAGAGAGAGGCCACCAACAAGGGCAAATCCAAGACCGGACGAACCAGAAATTGATGTAAAGACAGAGACAATAGCAATGAAGACAGGGTATCCAGGAAAGTGAGGTTGAAGTCGTGTAACATCGAAGTCGAGCACGCCGAGAGCAAAGCGTAAACTATCCGGATCTTCAATATACCAGACCCCAGTCAGCAGGCGCGAACCGACACAAAGAAAGAGGAGAACGAGGAGTGCTCTTGTATTTCGTGATCGAAGCATTGACAAAGATAGGGTATAGAAAACGGGCTGCCCATAATGGACAGCCCTCTCTTTTTAATCAAACGTCGAGGTAGTGATTACCAGTTTTGTACGTCGGCTTCACTGAAACTGTAGACGTTTTGCAAAAGTGAACGGCTTGCCTCCAGAGCAGTACGATACGAAGTATGCTCGCCTTCGCCTGAAGGGGAATAGGCAGGGGCATCGCCCATATAGGTGTGCAACGTCTGAAGATCAGCGTCACTGATGAGCTTGAGTGGGTTGAACTGCAATGCCCACGTAAACCCTTTCATCTCGCCCCAATGCTTGTTCAGGTTTGTTGAGTTCGATGGAACTGACTCGTTGGTCAATCCATCCATATCGCTAAGCGTTTCGTTGATATAGTGGACTACAGTTGCGGCGATCACTTTTTCCCATGTGTTAGCAACGGCATTGCGTGCCGAGATCAAATCAGTCTCAGACCCCTGATTGACGATTGTGGTACGCCCCTCGAGGAACTTCTGGAAAATCTCCATCGTAAAATCCGTTCCGGAAGAAGAACCTTTGTCCCGCTTTCCAGCATTCCGAGAAAACCCGAAGTTATACTCCGACTTGAAGTCGATCTTACCGTCCCCGTTTGCGTCGTTGGTAAACTGATCAACCGAGCCGGCGAGATCTTCATCTGAAAAGCTGAAATAGTTTCTTGCCCCGCCATAATATCCAAATGCTTCATCCCAGGCATGCTCCATATCAGTATAGAGTGCTGTTCCTCCCTTCTGGACAGTGTTATCTCTATCGGCAACCTGTGAAAGGTAAATTCCGGTCCCCTGGTAGTAGACCACGGAACCGAGCAACACCTTGTTGATCAATTGGCTGAGATCATGACCCTGATCATCGGTATAAGCCATTGGCGTTCGGATGCGGGTCGGATCGTTTGAAAGTATCTCTACCTCGGCGAACCACTCGCGCATCATCTGGTCAACTGTTTTATTTGTGCCAATGAGAGTAGCGCCGGAAATTTTTCCTGTGAGGTTCTTGCCGGTCGAGATAGTGGGATAGGCTGTTTCGAGCGGAGGAAGACTTCCCGTTGTTGTTCGGGTCATCAGATTGTCGCCGTCATTATGGTCATAGAGAGCGAGAATGTCTGCTGCTGTTACCGGTTTGCCGTCTGACTTGCCCGATTGATCAATAAGTATTTTGATATCCTGAATCAACAGATTACGAACTGTCTGTCCGGAATAGCTGACGCTACTTTTATCGGTCTCAAAGCGACTAAGGAACGAATAAGTTGTGGGCACAGAAATTTTGTCGTCGTCCGGTTCTGTGACCGTATCGTCCGAACATGAAGTGAGCGCAAGGCTCACAAAGGTAAAGAGAAAGATGTGGTGTAGATACTTCATAAATACCTCATAAAGTGTATAGTTATGGTTGAGAAACGAATCGTTGTTTGTTCTACTGCTGTCAATTATTAGCGAATGAGTACCCTATTCCAAGATTGATTTGCCTGCGTGGGCCTGGAAGAATACCTGAGCTGAGGTTTGCCTCGGTTTGACGAGGGTTTGAGTGGAGTCGTGATCCGATATAGACTTTGTCGGTCAGATTCTTACCGGTAATGTTAACCGACCAGTGAGAATTGATCTTCATTCCAGCACTGGCGTTACACAGAGTATATCCTGGAATCGGACCGGTATCGCCGCGGTTTGTGTTTGTTTCGATATTCTCGAAATCCGTAAAAGACTTGCTCACATAATGAGCATCAGCACGAATAGTTAATCCAAATGAGAAGTCTTTCGATAGACCGGCAGTCACCGTATGGCGAGGTGCGTAGGGAAGGTGGTTGCCGGCGATATTAACTGGGACATCACCTGCCAAGATTGCTGATGGAATAACGCCTTCAAGCACTTCGGTATCGAGAAGAGTATAAGAGAGGTTCAGGTCGGGTAAGAGCGAGAAGCAGTGAGATCCCTTGATGCTTCCGCCAATTTCAAGGCCTCGCGTTGAGACTTCACCAAGATTCCTGAAGAGCGTTCCTCGACCGGCGGCAACAAGGTCTTCGATGAGAAGAAAGAAACCTGTCATCTCAAAGCCAACCCATTTGTTCGCGCTTCGAAGGCCAAGCTCAAGGTTCCAGCTTTTTTCCGGCTTTAAGTCCAGCCCCCCTGGTCTGGTACTACCACCAACGTCAAGAACTTTGAGTGCACCGCTTGAAGGGGGCGTGTATCCGCGGTGGATCCCTCCAAAAAGATTGATATCACCCACCTCATAGTTCAGTCCGAGGCCAGGCAGGATGACAAAGCTTGTTTTATCGGAGTATATATTCCCACTCAATCTGTCTATTTGTTCCTGTTCAAAAACTTCAGCTCGAGTACCGAGTGTCATTGTTAGATTGCCGAGCGTAATTCCTTCCCGAATATAGAAGGCTAAGGCAGTCGTTTCGTAGTGCTCACTGGAGCCAAGAATTATTATTGAAGAGTCCTCGGGGTCATACTCGAAGTAGATTCGGTCACGGGCATCTGGTGCGTCTCCGGTTACCCTGTTGTCTTTGAATCGTTCCCAATGTAGTCGCGCTCCGATACGAGACTGAAGCGGATTGCCGAAGAGAGAATGGGAAAGACTATAGGAACGTTCAAGGCCGAGAGAATAGAATTTCCTGAGAATTCCAAAGTTATCCTGACCATTACCTGATCTGAGAAGATCACCCGGTTCAAACCAGGGGACAGGTTGAGCAGAAAGAGGATCGGCCTCGTAGTCAGATGCTCTGAAAAACACATCGTTTTCTCGCCACCACCTGCGATCGAAAACGTTGAAGTATCCCTTTGTGTGCGACGTCAACGTTTCGGAAAAGCTTTGTGTGTGTATAGCATCAAGAGAAGCCCGCCAGATCGTGAACAGGTCATCCTCTTTGGGATTGAATTCGGGATTATTCCGGAACGAGTACTCTGTCAAGCCCGTATACGTTGCGCTCGACTCCTCGTAGTTCCCGTTTGCTTTTATGTAGAGGACATCCCGGGCAGATGGAACTATCGTAAACTTCAATGTGCCGTTGTATTGATGAAACGAATTGTTCTCGCGGTAGCCATCTCCACGTTTGAAGAGAAACTGTCCGTCTGTTCTGAATCGTTCGTTACCTATCCCTCCTAATTCAGCATATGTACTGAAGAAGCCGTTTATTCCTCCAGTCATATCCAACCGCCCGCCAAAACTTGATCTTGGTCTGCTCGTGATATAGTTGACAACCCCTCCCATAGTCTGCGGACCATACTCAATTGCGGCGCTCCCTTTCAGAATTTCGATTCGCTCAATCCGTTCAGTAGGTGGATTGTAGTACATATTAGGATAGATATAAGGGGCAGGTTGAATCGGAATACCATCTTCCAGGATGAGAACTCGTGAACTCCGTCGGGGATTCAGTCCGCGTACCCCGATATTTAAACGAGAGTTGCCCATTCCTTCCTCAGCGACTCCGTTACTGCCGGCCACGTACTCGAGCATTTCCTGTCTGCCGATAGGGGTAATCAACCGGATTGTCTTGGGAGAAACCTGTGCTCCTGCTCCAACCATCCTTCGCTGGCTCTTGTGAGATTGTCCGATGACTACAACTGGCGATGTTTCGAGCGAGGTACCGACAAGTTTTATGGTGAGGGCTGTATTCTCTCCGTTCAGCAGTAGTTCCTGATCGTATGGCTCAAACCCGGTCGCTCGGACTTTCAGTCTAACTGAGCCTCGATGATTAGTTGAGAGTGAAAATTGTCCATTCAGGTCAGTGGTGCATCCGGTTAACGTGGTTTTGTTGGTGGTCAGAGTAACAGTCGCTCCGATAACTGGTGCAAGGTTCTCTCCATCAATTAACTCTCCAGTCACTCGTGAGTTTTGTGCTGAGAGTGGTAGCGCTGTTAGGAGTGACATCGCAATAGTAGCGGAAAGACTCCTCAGGCTTCCAATGCTATACTTTTTATGCGGCATGTATGATAAGCTCATGACCAGATTGGCTCAGAAGAGTTCAGGGTTAGTTTTGGGATCGCTCATTAAGGGGTGAGCTACAGGTTTATCTACACGATTCGAATCCCTGGGCGTAAGATCGATGCGATCATAACTACCTCCACTACCCGAGCTGCCTTGGTTTGGTTCGAGGATAGGATCGTCCTCGCAAGCCGGCAAAAACAGGCCGGTTAAGAGAAGAATTGTCCCTGTGACTACTGTTTGAAGTCTATGTTTTGTCAGAAGACGTCGTTTCATCCGCTTATTTCTATTTAGACTAAGTCTAAATTAGGAATGTTGGATCGCATTGACAAGAAAGGAATTGTTACTAATCAATAACACAGATAAACGGGGATAGGGAGCAGGATGAACACAGATGTAGTTGCGAGAAATTTGCGAATGCGCAGTTTGCCGAACTCGATCCGGAGAGGAATAAAGTCAAGCGAACGTTGGCGAACGTGGATGATGAAGGGGAGTTGTTTTCTATTCACCTCGCTCATTTGTGCTATCTGTGTTCAGGAGTTGATGGGCACGGTAGATTTCATATAGAACCAGGGGTTCTTTCTCTGTGGTTCGACGTTTTGCGGCCTTTTTAAGCAATGATGGATCGTTCCACTCTATTGCGAGTTGGACTGCATCGGCTCGAATGTTGGGGATTTTATCGGCGACAAGGTTCTCGAACAGTTCAGCCCGACTCAATGGCTCTTCAATAAGTTTGGCAAGAGGATAGAGGAGAGCATACCCATAGCCGGTACGTGAGGTGGAAAGAGTAGAGAGCACGAAATTACGAGCAACGGAATCACTCAAACCTCTATCCTTGAGTCCAAGGACAATCTGGTACCGAACAATCTGACTGGTATCGTTAAAGAGGGGAGTTATCAGTTCTTGTAGTTCATCAAGATCAGCGACTCGTGCAAAGGCTCGAGCCGAACGACCGCGAACAAGATCTACGGAATCATGCAATGCCCGCTGTAGGTCTGCTTTCGCGTCAAAGGCGTTCATATTCAGCAGTGCCTCAGCAGCTGTTGACCGAATTCGCCAGTTATTGTCCCGTAATTTCTCCCCGATAACCTTTGCGGCAGTAGAGTCCTTAAGTCGTCCGAGGATGTGTATTGCCATACTTGTACGTCTTCGATTGCCGGTCAGAATCGTATCGATCAGCAGAGGTGTGAGTCTCGAGCCGATGCGAGGCAGGATAACTCGTAAAGCGAGAAGCTCGCGTGGGTGTTCGCTGTCAAGCTTGGAGAGCAGGAAGGGGATGGTTGTATCCGCATTTTCCTCAAGGCGTTTGCGTGCCGGTTCTACAAGGTACTGATACTTCTGGGGGGCAGCGGATGCTTGAATGAAGAGTTTCTCCAGATCATCTTCCAATTCTTTTTCGATCTCCTCCTGTGGTTTCTCCGGTTCCTTGATATCTTCGGGTTTCCAACCTGCGTCCATTCCCGCTCCATAGGTGCTACCAAGCCAGACCGAATCGTTCCCGCCACGAGACGTGCCGTAGAAATCATCACCATCGAGGTCGAGGAAGATGCCAATCATTCCATAGTTGCGTCGCAGATCGCTAAAGCCGAGCGTGTTATCATGGCGTGCGATATATCCATCTTCTCCACCAGCATCGATGAAGAGCGATATGGCATCTGCATTCCCTCCACCAAGCGACAGCGATTCAACTACGTAGTTGTCTTCACCCCTTAAGTCATACAGTCCGCCAAAGGCAATGTCATGTCCACAGCCTTGCGAAACGCCGTGAGAAACATAGTTATCGTTCCCATCCTTGTCGATCAAGGAACCGAATGCCAAATGAACTCCAGAGCCTTGAGCATACTGAAATGATATATAATGATCATTCCCTTTACTGTCTACGATGGAGCCTAACCCGTACCAGTAGGCCGTACCCTGGCCGTAGATGTCTGAAGAGTAAAGGTCACTTCCTGCAGCGTCAGCAATTATCCCATAACCACCCGATGCTACGGGTCGATAGCCGGATGCAGCACCTTGACAGAAGGATTCGTAGTGATCGTCATAGCGAAGAAAGTCCTGATAGGGCGAGGCGGAGATATACTGATCGTTCCCTTCAATTTCCAGGATTGTTCCGATGCCACGTGTATAGCCAAAGCCTTGTGAGAACATGTGAGCATGGTAGAGATCATTACCAGAACCCTCCGATATCAAACCAATGCCAAAAAGTCCGGCCCCCTGAACTGCCGTGCCTCCTTTGTATCTATCGCTTCCGTTCCTATCGTGCAGGACGCCAACTCCGAAGTAGCCAGTTCCAAGAGAAAAGTTCCGGGCCGTATAACTGTCATCTCCATCGAGGTCGATTAGCGTAGAAGCACCGAAAAGCGTTCCGCCAAAGACATAATCCTCACCGATGTATGTGTCGTCTCCGCTGAAGTCTATGATGAGCGTGGTTCCCCGTTTGGCCGCGTCGGTTTTTGATTTCGGAGTTGCACGGTAAACATCATTCCCCCCTATATCAACAATGCAGAAAAAGTCACCCCTATATACGTCATCTCCTGAACCCCCGATGGCGATCAGGCCAAGTGGGGATTCCCAGACACTTGTTCGGACATCTTTATAGTAACCGGGGACTTCCGGTTCCATCTTCAAAACATAGTCCAGTGCCTGCACATACATTGCAGTCCCCGGGGAGAGAAGCTTTGCATAGTCAATCGGGGCAACTTCGGTGTTGAAGAAGCGTTTTGCTCGCTCAAGAGCATAGCGCTCCTTATAGCGCATCGTTATCAAATCGGTCTCTGCAGTTTCTTCCGATTGCAATATCAAAGAATCGCAAAAGGATATTATCTGGTTGAATTGTTCCGGATCAATTTCAGCACGATTACGGGTTATCATGACGTCCGTGGCGATCGCCAGTGCAACGTAGCGGCGCAATACGAGCTGTTCAGTATAATTCAGTGCGTTAATATCGAACCGACCGAACCGATCTATCTCACGATCTTTGACTACGATGCGTGCTGGTGTAGGAAAGTTCGTGCCAAGGTCAAGGAGAGAACGAATGTGACGAAAGAAGAGAAGAGGTTCATCGTGACTTTTCCCTCCAACAAGGGCAACCGAGTCGGGGACCGTGAAGCTTCGAAGCGGTTCGGAAAACATTCGTTTGATCTCACTGAGTCGATGAATGTCATCTCCCGCAGCATCATGATTCATCGCCAAATCGTATCGCGTCATCAGAATAGAGGAGAGGGCTGAATCAAGGCCACGTTCAACGTAGTCAGGGAAAAAGGATTGAGCTAGAAGTGATAAAGGGAAAATTGTCAGTACCAGCCATGGCACAAGGATGCCCCTGACTAGTCTGTTGCTGTTAAGGATCATATTCACGTATTCGGCAGTTGAGACTTCGGTGGTTCGTTCCTGAAGTATCGATGAACAAAGATTAATCGGCTAAAGTGAGCAAAAATGATAGTCATGTTTATCAATTCTTCATCTGTTCATTGAGTAGGGGACGTCCGTAATATGACCAGGATTGTTGCTGTTGCAAGTGCAAAAAAAAAGATGGAGGTAGTATAGAGAATATGATTTTTGTTTTCACTCATATGTGAACTCCTTCCCATCAATGTGAGCACTTGTAATCTGTTTTTTTCCTCTGAACCACCACGACTCGATCAGTCCGATTCCGCGAGCATACGTACCAACTTCAGCATCGACATGTCCCGAAGCAACCACAACACATTCTTGAAATGTGTGCATTCCAACTTCTACAGCCTGATCCTGTTGACGTACATAGCCAAGCGATAGCTCTACGCTGTCAACCTCGGTCCGCCCAAAGTCAATGAGGATAATCTCTTCGTACTGCCGTTCAAGATAGAGAATAAGGAGATTACCGAGGGTCCGCATAAGTGATGTGTCGGTATTGGACGTCCCTTCAAATGTTGCTTCGACCTGGAACCATTCGGTACCATGCTGCTCAGTTTTACCGACCACCTTGATATGTTGTTTGAGAACTTCGTCCCCGGCATCAAAATCATAGCTCCACTGGTTCCCGACTGCAAGAGGCATATAGAGCTCTGCTTTACCAATAGCTCTGGCATTTTCTTTTGATGCCGAACATGCGACGATTACAATCGAAAGAATACTGAGCGCCAGTACAAGTTGTAGAGGCTTGATAGAAAACATCACGTACCCAATTTCTGTTTGAGATAGGACTTACACAAGCTCCATGCGAATTAGGGAGTCGATACTTTCTGGGATAACGATCCTGCTGGCGCTGATCGCCGCGGAGTCGTAGACCGAGACGTCGTATTGCACAACGGTGTCCAAGAGGTCGCCGACCTTCACCGCGATGCTGACATAGAGCTTTCGCGAGTCGGGTGAGAAGGAGAGGCCATACGTGTGGTGGTCACCCAGAATTTCGATCGGGTCGAAGGGAACGCCCCCCCGTGCGTCGAACCGGAACAGCTGCGTGGCAGGTCGGTACCAGTACGTCGGTAAACTGGAAGACCCCATCGCGAGCATCGTGCCGTCGGGCGATGCTTTCAGATACCCGGCCGGATTCACCTGCGCTCCGACGGGGGTCACGACCCGCTCTTCAATGCCGTCCCCCCCGACTCTCCAGGCGATGAACTCGTTGGTGTGCTTGCGGTGGGCGATCACCCAGTAGGAGCAGCCGTCCGGGTGGGGGACGGCGGTCAGCTTCTCGGTCAAGTCCCGTTCGACCAGCCCCCACAACGTCACCCTACCACGACCGTAACTGTCCAACGGCGATTCCCTCTTCTTCCAGGTTGTCATGTCGACGGTCGTCATGTAGAGAGGCGGATCGTACTCGCTGTATCCCCGAAGTGAGGACGACGGCTCCAGCGAAAACAGGTAGTAGTGGCCCGCATGGCCGGGACGGGGAAGGATCAGGGCCGCCTGCGTGGTGGTGTAGGTTTCCCCGGTTAGAATACCATCAGGTCTGCTCGGTCCCCAGTCACTATCCAGCCCATAATGCTCTCCATTCCAGACCCCGGAGCCGTTGCTGTAGAAGATGAGTTCTCCGGTTGCCGGATCCGAGATCGATGCCGACCCTTCGTTCACCTCGATCTGGCTTCGTGGCAACGGACGGGCTTCCTCCGAGCCGACGTCGATGCAACCGCCATAGCCGAACACCCAGGTGTCCCACTGGTGTTGCGCAACGGCCTTCTGCACGGAAAAGCCGCTCAGAAGCGCAAGAGCGGCCAGACCGATGAGGCCAGGAGCAACGCGCTGATCATGCCATGGTTTCATGATGTTTCCGTATCGGAAAGATACGCCTATTGCTGCTGTTGGTGAAGGAGATCGAGTCATTGATAAATACTGCCAAACCCACCCCCTTTATTCAACCACCACCTTCTCTGTGAATACCCCTTCAGAGGTTTTAACCCGTAGTACATACGGACCTGCAGGAATATCCGAAACCTCGAGAACCGTTAGGCCCTTTTTGAAACGTTTCACTTGCCTTCCTTCTACGTTTAACAACCCCATCTATGCGCAGTAGACCTTTCACAGGGTTTGGAAAAACCTTAATGTTTTTTTTTAGCTCTTCAGCTTCGTTTATTCCAACCGTACCTCCTCCGTTCGTTGTTCTTAAGATATTACCCTCTTCCCCGATAACGAAACCGAGCGTATCATTATAAAAATATATTTTGCTTGGAACAAAATCTAAATCGTATAAGGTATCGATATAGGATTCCTTATAATTTGTTTTTATTAAAAATTGACCCCCCACAACACGCCTCACCGCAAAGATGTTATCTTTATCTATGATAAACGGATTATCATAACCAACATAGTGGTAAGTCCAACTCTTTCCCCTATCGAAGCTGCTTAACATACCAATAGGATATGTGGAATAAATAAGAAACACATCAGGCAGTAATCTCGCCTGAGCGAATGTACGTTGATGTGGACTAACAATAGATGGATACGGACTTAGCGTATCAACCGTCATCCCATGATCTTCGGAAAAATAAATTCGAATTCCCTCAGGAGTCTCCCTACTAACAAACAATAAACCATGTTTATTGATATCAAAAAGGCCGACGATATCATGCACAATCGTTGAAAGGGTGTCGTCCTCTAATTTTTTTAAGTTATAGTCCCTAAAATAAATGGCGTCATTATAGACTTTGGGCTCCCATGGACTGTATGGGATCGGCCTAACCGACCATTTTAGTGGTGAAGCGGATAACACCGTTGATACCAAATACCATGACCAACCTTTATGAGCAAAGGCGTAGAGCTTTTCCTTGACTATGCAAATATTCCAAACCGCAAGACTGTCTGCTGAAAAAATCGTTTCCCAACCCTCACCACCATTGGTTGTCCGGAGTATCACCCCGCTATCGTTGGAGTCGAGCTCACCAATTGCATTACCGCCTCCTCCACAATATCCGGTTAAGCTATCCACAAAGAAAATATCATGTAAATTCTCCGTTGTGCCTGAA
Organism: Chlorobiota bacterium; assembly: GCA_021296135.1. Taxonomy (GTDB): domain Bacteria; phylum Bacteroidota; class Ignavibacteria; order OLB7; family OLB7; genus JAGWAZ01. The sequence goes on from JAGWAZ010000041.1 coordinate 24,501, forward strand.
GTCACCGGATACCACTGGGCTTGGGCAGAAGTTCCAACCAACGTAATGAACGCTATCAATAGAATGCTTTTCATGTTTCTTTGGTTGTGTTCATTTAACTGTGTCATTTAATAGTGATAGTACCTTTTTATTCGCTCTTCGTAATTGATTACCAGCTCTATTTTCGTTTTCCT
>JAGWAZ010000042.1:0-19298 GCA_021296135.1 Chlorobiota bacterium
GCGAGACTGGGATGGCATACCGAGTGTTACGTCATCGGAGTGGACTGGAGATTCGGCTTGATTTTCGCGCGTGGCTCACTCAAGCATCCGGATGATGATCGTCATGGTCCCGGAGACCCGAAGATTCTCAGCGGCAGACCCGGTTTGCCACCGAGTTATTTCCTCGGGCCGGGCGATGGCAGAACGGTGGTGAGCGATCTGTCTGGATCCGAGGAAGTTGTTCGCACAAGCCTGTTCGTTGTTGAAGATGGTCCCGTGCGGCTACGTCGCATCGTTGCTTCCGGAAAGGTACGGCATAAATAAGAAAACGGTAGCGAAATGGCGGAAACGTGACTTTGTTCATGATGCTCCGATGGGGCCGAAGCATCCACGTTCAACGGTGTTGACACCTTTTATTAGTGATTACGCAACATCTGGACCAAATTCAGTGATGCAATTGACAAGGATGGGAAAGAAGTCATCCTGCCTATAATTAAAGAGTTGACTGGGGAGGTACCCAACCCTCACTGTCATGGGGAGAGCATTCTCTACTTCTCAACTTCCCCGACAACCTCCTCCAACCTCCCAATCTCATCACGGATCTCCGCGGCTTTCTCATATTCGAGATTCTTCGCCGCATCCTTCATCTGTTCTCTGAGCGTCTCGATCAAGTCTCGCTTCTGGTCATCAGTCATGTACCGGAACATCGGTTCCTCGACAATCGAAATTGCCGCTTTCCTCTCTGCATCTGCACGCTTCCGGTCACGACTTGCCTTGACATCAGCAATTGATGTCGACTCCATGATCCTTTCGCGCGATTTATGAACGGTCCGAGGCGTGATATTATGCTCACGGTTAAACTCGATTTGCAGCTCACGCCGCCTCTGGCTCTCTTCGATTACGGTCTTCATTGAATCAGTCATCTGATCGGCGTACATAATAACCATGCCTCGCTCATGTCGCGCCGTACGACCGGCCGTCTGCATAAGGGAGCGCTCACTTCGAAGGAATCCCTCTTTGTCTGCGTCGAGAATAGCAACAAGTGAAACCTCAGGAAGATCAAGCCCTTCGCGCAGAAGGTTGACACCGATCAGGACATCACATTCACCAAGGCGAAGATCACGTAGAATCTCGACCCGCTCAAGCGCATCTATCTCCGAGTGGATGTATTGCGTTCGGATGTTGAGATCGATTAGATACTCTGCAAGGTCCTCCGCCATCCTCTTGGTCAGTGTTGTAACCAAGACACGCTCTTTCTCATCACCCGGTTTTTCGACTCGATCTCGTATCTCGGCAATCAGGTCATCGATCTGATTTTTAACAGGACGAACTTCAATTATTGGATCAAGCAGACCGGTCGGGCGAATGATCTGCTCGACAATAACACCACCGGAAAGTTCAAGCTCTGCATCCGCAGGGGTGGCACTAACGAAGACCGTTTGTCCGATCCGTTCCATGAATTCCTCGAACTGAAGAGGACGGTTGTCGAGAGCCGACGGCAGACGAAAGCCATGCTCAACAAGCGTCAGCTTTCTGGCGCGATCGCCGTTGTACATACCACGAACCTGCGGAAGCGTCACGTGGCTTTCATCGATGATTGTGACAAAGTCGTCGGGGAAATAGTCTATCAACGTAGCGGGCGGTTCTCCGGTCGCTCGATTGGCCAGGATACGTGAGTAGTTTTCAATGCCGGAACAGTACCCTAACTCCCTCATCATCTCAATATCGAAGAGCGTTCGTTGTTCCAGTCGTTGGGCTTCAAGCAGTTTGTCCTGACTCCTAAGTTCCTTTAGCCGTTCGGTCAGTTCATCATGTATCTCGCCGACTGCCCTCTCCAGCTCAGGCCGGGTCGTAACGAAGTGCTTGGCTGGGTAAATAATTATCGAGCTCAGTTCCTCAATCACCTTTCCGGTCAGCCGATCAAACTTGCTTATCCGTTCGATCTCGTCACCGAACATCTCGATCCGGATTCCCTCATCCTCCTCATAGGCTGGTATCACCTCCACCACATCGCCACGCACCCGAAAGTTTCCCCGAAAGAAATCAACATCATTTCGGGAGTAGTGAATATCGCTCAGTTTATAAAGCAGATCGTTCCGCTCAATTCGCTGTCCCTTGCGCAACTGCACCAACAACGCACCATAAGCATCTTTGGACCCAATTCCATAGATGCAAGAAACAGATGCAACAATCACTACATCCCTCCGCCCATCAAGAAGAGCACTTGTTGCTTTCAATCGAAGCCGGTCAATCTCATCGTTGATATTGAAATCCTTTTCAATAAACGTATCGGTCGACGGGATGTAGGCTTCAGGCTGGTAGTAATCATAGTAGCTGATGAAGAATTCAACGGCGTTCTCGGGAAAAAAGCTCCTGAACTCACCGTACAACTGTGCTGCTAAGGTCTTATTATGACTGATAACAAGGGTTGGACGTTGGAGTTTTTCGATCACCTTTGAAACCGTGTACGTTTTCCCCGATCCCGTTACTCCGAGGAGCGTCTGAAAACGGTCGCCACGGTCTATCCCCTCAATGAGCTGCTTAATTGCACCGGGCTGGTCTCCTGTCGGCTCGAATTCTGAAACGATTTTGAAGTCCATGGAGGGAAGTTATAAATTGTGGGTGATAAGGGTGTGTCAGGAGATATCAATGAAGATGCTGTTTTAGCCTTGATCTACAGAAGACAGACCTCTATTTTGCAGATAAAATCAACTGATTGATGATGATAAGCTCTCAACCAATGTTCTCATCGACCTCCATTCGCATCCTTGCATTGCTCTCGCTTGCAATCGTTTTATTAGGACTTCCCAGATTCAACCGCAATGATTGGCTTATCGGTTCGCTGACAAGCCAGGGGAAGGAGGCAGCAGTGCATTTAGCCGACGCTGAAAAATACATTGCTACAGTTGAATGGATTCGAGGTAGGTCTTCAAATGGAATACTTTATGCCCCCTATTCCTATAGAGTCCTTGTCCCGCTTCTCGCAGCTCCCTTACCTTTCGATAGCATGACGTCAATCAACATCCTCAACCTGTTGTTTCTGATAAGCACCCTTATCCTTCTCTATCGTTTACAACGTTGTCTTGGCATCGAGGAAAGGCCTGCATTGTTTGGCTCTGCACTCTTTGTTCTCTCTTTTCCAACCTTTTTCTATGGAACAGTAGGGTATATCGATCCAGTCTTTGTATTTCTTCTCATGCTTGGACTGAACTTGATCTATGCAAAAGTCTGGTGGGCTGTGGCCTTGACAATAGGCCTCGGTCTTCTGGGAAAGGAAGGAACAATAATGCTTGTCCCAGCTTTTGGAGTGGCTTTATGGCAAGAGAAGCGGTCGTGGGCCCAAACGTTTGGATGGCTGTTTGTCACGGTAAGCCTTTGGGCACTTCTATGGTATGGAACGCGATCGTTGATTCCGGTTGCCAATCAGTTCCAGTGGAGCATTACTCTCGATCAGCTTTTGATGAATCTTTCACGCCTTCGCTCCTGGCTTACTATGATCCTGACCGGAGTGACACTTCTGCTTCCATTTCTTGTAGCTTTCATTCGCCGCCGACCTCTCACAAAACCATCCATCAAAGGGGTTTATGCTCCGTTGTGGACAGGGCTTGTAGTCGCAACCGGGTACTATATGTACTCATGGACATCGGCCTATGTAGACGGGCGAATGTTCTGGCCGATCTATCTGTTCGGAATTCCCATCGTGATAGCCATGACTACTCAATCGAACCGGTTTACCAAAAGTACGAGCTACAGTACTTCATAGCCTTTTAAGCTATGTCGGTTTCTTAGAGAAACATCACGGGACAAACATCACAACGTCTTCAACAAGCGTGTCCGGTTCTATCGTGAAGGGAATATCATGTGGAATGATAACAACATGATCCTTGCTCCAGTACTCCAAGCTATCCTGTACTTCGGGGCTGTCGATCTCTGTCCAGTGAATTCCGGTTACTTGACGATCAGGAAAATACGCGGCCATAGGTGGAACATATCCTTGGACAGTAATGATTGGAACGTCTGGTTTCGAGAGAGTAGCAATCGCATCTCGCACATGACGCGCTTTTGTATATGAAGGGAGTTCAATTTCTATCTGTGCAAGCGTAAACAGGATAAACGCAACAATGACAGCCAGAACGGTCTCTCGCTGTTTGGTAAAACTGGCCCGTTCCGACATGACGTGAAGCCAGAAAACAAAAGCAAGGCTAAAAACTGGGAACAGGTACCAACGCCCACCAAGAGATGGATTGAACTGTATATATGCAATTGCAACGAGTACCCCAAATGATACGAACAGACTCCCCCGTTTCAGCAGCTTGGACCATCCCCATATCATCCCTGCAAATACTCCGATTAAAAGAAGAAGTTCCATCGGAGAGGAAGTCCACTTCCATTCTATCATATCGCGAAACGAAGCAAACCCATGGGGTATTGTATCGAGTCGGAAGAGAGCTATGTATGCTTGCATAGCGTATGATTTCAGCACACCCAGCTTGATAAGGCCCGCAGGCCAGAGAAGAAGTATAAAACCACTAAGCCAGAGGAGATCCCCGAGACGTGTTTGCAAAAGCCTCCTCCACTCACCTTTTCTTCTATAGAGTGTTATCAAGGTCCAGAGTGATAGCATTGCAATTACGATGAGGCTGTACTCGACGCTGCATATGGCAACAGCAAGTGAGAATAAGGCAGGTCGCTTCAGCCAGACTTTTGTTCGATCCTTCTCAAAAGCATACCAGGCCATCATCATAGTTATCAAGGCGAGGCCGAAGGGAATGTGCATGTTGAAAGCACAGGCTGATGCAATCCAGTTTGCCGATGCAGGAACAAGAACAAGCCAGGGTGAGAAGAGTGTCGGTTCCCTAAGAGCCAGAACAAGAAGGATCAGAATCCAGAGGATCATCAGACCGAAGTTTCCATAGCGAAGCTGATTCTCTTCCGGCATATGAGGGGCGATCGCCCTAGTAAGCATCGGGTGATGGAAGGCAAAGGGAGCGTGGTAATGTCGGCAAAAGGCGGAACTCTCACGTGAACGAATCATCTTCGACATCTCGCTTCGAGTAATCTCACCCCGCACAGCCTTTATACCCGTCTCGATAAACTCTATCGTTGGCACATCATCGGCATCCATCCAGTTATTCCAGAACCCGTTTCGGATTGCCTGATAGTAATCCCCTTCGTCATAGCTAAGACTCCCCTGGTCATAATGGGTAAATGCATTATAGAGCGTAAACCCTATAGCAAGCAACGAAAGAAGTATGACACGCGCTCTATGGTCCATTCTCTATATAGTATGATGTCCGTCTGCCAATCTGAGCTCCAGGGCCTACCTATTACCATCTACTATCTAACCGCAATTGTTTAGTTAAATAGTTGATTGATTAACACAATAATCGTTTTCATGGTGAGAGTCTCCATTTCTCAAACTATCAACCACTCAACTATGCTAACTACCAACTACCTCTTCTATGTCAATTTGATCTTTCGGAACGCAAAGAAACACATCTTCAACAGGATCCACCCATGCCTGAAACGACTGATGCTTGTATAACCGTAGGTACGAACACGATAGCGGATTGGTACCTCGACAATTTTCAAGTTCAGCTTTGCAGCGCCAAAGATGAGATCGAAATCACCAAACGGATCGAAGTCACCGAAGTATTGCCGATTGGCCACGAGCTTTGTGTAGTTTTCGCGTGATATGACCTTTGTTCCACAGAGTGTATCCTTGAATCGCTGTTCAAGAAGATAAGTGAATGCCCTGCTGAAGAACTTATTTCCAAGTGTATTTAAAAACCGCATTGCTTGTTTCTCCATTGGATAGACGAGACGCGTGCCATTGATAAACTCACCTTTCCCGGAAATAATCGCCTCATAAAACTTAGGCAAATCTTCAGGGGGAACTGTGAGATCGGCATCAAGAATCATGAGTATGTCACCTTTTGCCAGACTAAACCCTTTTCTAACAGCATCTCCCTTGCCTTTCCCGTCTTGCGTATAGACAGAAATATCCAGATGTGAGAAGTTTTTCATCTGTGCTTGAATCTCCCCCATCGTTCCATCTGTGGAATTACCGTCGACAAAGATGACCTCGGTATGTGTTCCCATCATCGGAACACGACGCAATGCCGGTTCGATGTTTCCCCGCTCATTGTGGGTCGGAATCAAGACGGTCACTGATTTCTCCTGTCGTAACTCGGGTTGGGGAGCAAGACGCGCAGATACGACTTCGAGCAGACTCAATCTCCAGAAGAATGGGAGGTTTGCAAGTATATAATTGCAGAACTCGGCAATGAGTGGGATGTATATTGGGCAAAGAATTTTGAAGTTTTTGCGAACAACATCGAAGCCGGACAGTCCGAGGATGTTCTCAATATCTTCTGGAGCGAGCCAGGATGAGAGAGGACGCTGTTTCTGAATCCCGAGGATCTCTGCTACGCGAATCACAGGACGCCATAGTGCACCGTAGTGGGTGATCATCAACCGTGTCCCGTCGTGACAGAGCTTTCGCAACTTTTCTAACCGCGCCTGAATATCGCCCCAGTAACCAATAGCGTTAGAGAGTATCACGACATCAAATTGCTCACCCAACGTTACTATATCGATATCGACAAGAAGCCGGATGTTTTCCTGAAGGTGGGGTCGCCACCTCTCTATGTCTTCTTCTTCTCGCGCAATCGCAACGCACTTCTTCGGATCAAGCTGCCATGCAAGGAGCGCAGCGTCATCACCAACAATCAGTACTGAAACATCAGGCGGGACATAAAAGCGAATATAGTTCGCTATCAGCTTTCGGTAGTATCGTTTAAAAATCCCAGGAAGCGGGAGAAGTTTATTGTTAACAGTCGCAGTCTGCCTCATCAAGCCAATTGTCTCTGTTCTTTAAACCATGAATAAGCGCTTGTTATGCCATCCCGCAACGAAATCTTCGGTCGCCAACCAAGTTGGTTGATACGGGAAGTGTCGAGCAGCTTACGAGGTGTTCCGTCGGGGTAGTCTCGATTGAAAATGATTTCCCCTTCAAAACCGATGATCTCTTGAATAAGCTCAGCCAGCTTGCGTATGGAGATATCCTCCCCCCATCCAACATTAATCGTTTCACCTCCTGAATAATTCTCCATCAGGAAGATCCCAGCATCGGCACAATCATCCACGTGAAGGAACTCACGGCGCGGGCTTCCTGTCCCCCATACTTCAACATGCCGTGCTCCCTGCACCTTCGCATCATGGAACTTGCGAATCAATGCCGGGAGCACGTGTGATGTTTTCAAATCAAAGTTGTCGTTCGGACCATAGAGATTCGTTGGCATCATGGAGATAAAATCAACCCCGTACTGTTCACGAAGAAATTGGCAGGCTTTCAGTCCGGCAATCTTGGCAATCGCATACGGCTCGTTTGTCGGCTCAAGCGAACCTGTCAGCAAAGATTCTTCTGTAATCGGTTGCGGAGCTATCTTCGGATAGATACAGGAAGATCCAAGGAAGAGAAGCTTCTTGACACCCGATTGGTATGCTGCAGTGATAACGTTGGTCTGAATCTGAAGGTTATCAAGTATAAAATCAGCTTTATATGTATTATTAGCATGAATACCGCCAACTTTCGCTGCAGCCAGGAATACATATTCCGGTTGTTCATCATCGAAGAACTCTTCCACGTCTGCCTGTCGTCGCAGATCAAGTTCATCTCTGGAGCGTGCAAGCAGGTTCTTGTATCCGTCACGCTGTAGTCGCCGCAAAATCGCGGAACCAACCATGCCGCGATGACCTGCGATATATATTCTTGAATCTGTTTTCATAGGTACTGACAAAGCAATTCGACAGCTAAACCCTCATTGAAGATAGATCACCACCCCTCCGCTCTCCAACCTCATCCCTGTCAACGGACTCTCATCCCCGTCTCAATGTTCTGCCTCCGTTGGCACCTTTCCACTTAACTGCCGATCAAGAGCTTCAACGTCAGCCTCCACCATGATTTTCACCAATTCCCTGAATTTCACTTTCGGTTCCCAGCCAAGTTTCTTCCTTGCCTTGCTTGCATCGCCAATCAGGAAATCAACTTCAGCCGGACGGAAATAGTTCGGGTCTATTTCTACAAAGTCATATGGATCAAGATCAGCATGTTTAAAGGCTTCATCAAGAAACTCACGGACGCTATGCGTCTGACCGGTAGCAACGACAAAGTCATCAGCTTTTTCCTGCTGAAGCATGAGCCACATTGCTTCTACATAATCGGGAGCGTATCCCCAATCACGTTTGGCTTCTAGGTTACCGAGGTAAAGCTTTTTCTGGAGACCAGCCTTGATACGGGCAACAGCCCGGGTAATTTTTCGGGTTACGAACGTCGGGCCACGCCTCGGACTCTCGTGATTAAAAAGAACTCCATTGCACGCATACATCCCATAGCTCTCACGGTAGTTCTTTGTAATCCAGTAAGAGTAGACCTTTGCACAGGCGTACGGAGAGCATGGGTAGAATGGCGTCTCTTCATTTTGCGGGACCTGCACCACTTTTCCATACATCTCACTTGAGGAGGCCTGATAGAACTTTGTGTCGATGCCGGTATCCCGAATTGCCTCGAGCAGACGAATGGTTCCAAGCCCTGTAATCTCGGCAGTATATTCCGGAATATCGAACGAGACACGAACATGGCTCTGGGCACCGAGGTTATAAATCTCATTTGGCCTGATATTACGCAGAATTTTGTTCAGCGAGGAGGAGTCGTTCAGATCGCCATAGATCAGCTTCAGTCGGACATCACGTTCGTGAGGATCCTTGTAGAGATGATCGAGTCGTTCAGTGTTAAATGAGCTTGAACGACGGATAATCCCGTAGACCTCATATCCCTTCTCCAACAGAAGTTCTGTAAGGTACGAACCATCCTGTCCCGTTATACCGGTTATCAGTGCTTTCTTCATATTCTGACAGAATTTTGCCTGGAGAAAATCAATAATACCGAAGATTGGGGGAACCTGTCAGACAATTCCCTATACATTTTGTTACTCCGACTTTATTCCCTTTTACTCGTTGAGTACATCATTGGTATCCGGAACATACATCGTTCAGATGCAGATAGATCAAGGTGTGCCTGTGGCCCAAAGAACCTTAACGAAGGAAGACGGCCGTGGTGTTGGACAGAAAGCCTCCCCGGATATCAAATCCGAGGAGGCTATTTGTCTCTTTTGAGGCAACATCCCTCAAAACCGTGAAAGGAGATAAAGGCTCTTTCTCACAATCTCTCGCAACATCCATTCTCTTCCCCACCAAGACTCCTTGTATCTTTGCACTGTAGTTTGAACGACAATAACGAAGAAGCACTCATGCCGATCACAAATCCTGACTACTACGATATCAATGCCCTCCTGAATGAAGAGGAACGAATGGTTGGGGAAACCGTCCGGGCGTTTGTTGAGGAGGAGATTCTCCCGATTATTGAGGAGCACTACCAAGCTGGGACGTTTCCAATAGAAATTGTCAAACGGTGTGGTGAACTCGGAATATTCGGCACTACTATCCCCGAAGAGTATGGGGGAGGAGGCATGAATTCGATCACCTATGGTCTGATTAACCGCGAGCTTGAACGTGGAGACTCCGGTATTCGAAGTCTGGTCTCGGTGCAGAGTTCGCTGGTGATGTATCCCATCTGGCAGTACGCCAGCGAAGACCTGAAACGTGAATGGCTCCCGAAACTGGCTTCCGGTGACGCCATTGGTTGCTTCGGGTTGACTGAACCTGATTTTGGATCAAACCCAGGAGGAATGATCACTACTGCTCAGGAAACAGACTCGGGTTACGTGCTGAATGGAGCAAAGATGTGGATTACGAACGGAACGCTTGCCGACATCGCTGTTGTCTGGGCAAAGCTTGATGGTGTTGTCAGAGGATTCCTGGTCGAGAAAGGAAGGCCCGGTTTCTCGGCACCGGAAATGAAGAACAAGCATTCGCTCCGAGCATCAGTGACAAGTGAACTCGTTCTGCAGGATTGCGAGATTCCGAAGACGCACATCTTTCCTGAGATCAAAGGACTGCGTGGTCCGTTCTCCTGTCTGAACCAGGCTCGCTACGGCATTTCATGGGGAGCGATTGGTGCTGCTATGGCCTGCTATGATTCCTCAGTTGAATATGCTACTTCACGAATTCAGTTCGATGGTCCGATAGCTCGCTTCCAACTTGTACAGAATAAGCTTGTCTGGATGTTGAACGAAATCACTAAAGCTCAACTCCTTAGTTATCGCCTCGGCAGGATGAAGGATCAGGGTACATGGCGACCACAACAGGTTTCGATGGCAAAACGGAACAACGTCTGGATGGCGCTTGAATGTGCTCGCATTGCGCGAGACATTCATGGAGCGAACGGCATTCTGAGTGAATATCCGATCATGCGTCATCAGGCAAATCTCGAATCGGTTAAGACATACGAAGGAACACACGATATTCATACGTTAATCATTGGAAACGATATAACGGGAATTCCGGCGTTTACAGGGAATTGATTACTCTACAATGAAATGTACGGGCGCAACATCTTGCGCCCCAACACGATGAAAGTACAAATCACACGTATTCGTGAAGGCTTTGACGACCTTCCCCTCCCCTCATACGCAACAAACGGCGCGGCGGGAATGGACCTGCGTGCTGCAATTGAGGAGCCCGTAACCCTTGCTCCCGGAGAACGTGCATCGGTACCGACTGGCATCGCAATCGCTCTTCCGCATAAGTTTGAATGCCAGGTTCGGCCAAGAAGTGGTCTCGCGATGCGGCATGGAATCTCAATGGTCAATAATCCCGGAACCGTCGATGAGGATTATCGTGGAGAGATCAGGGTCCTGCTCATCAATCACGGGAATGAACCGTTTACGATCGAGCGTGGTGAACGGATTGCACAGATTGTAATCACCCGCTATGAAAAAATATCTTGGGAGCAAATTGAAGAACTGCCTGAAAGTACCCGAGGAGAAGGAGGGTTTGGGAGTACGGGGACAAATTGAGTTCTTAGAGAGAGGAGTTCATAGGATTCATAGAGCTCTACAGACATATATTCTGTAGAGCATTACATGCCTGTTCAATGACTCTATGAACTATCACTATGCCAGAGGAACAAAACCATACGGAACAACCAAGTGAACAAAGCACGGGGACTGCATCCCCGAGTCATACGCTTGGACTTCGAGGTGTTTTGCGGGAAGAGGTGCGACCCCACGAACGGTTCGCTCTTATTGGTGGGTTTGGTCTGATTGCACTCCTTGTCTACACCATTTTCAGTGATGGTCTTATTCATCCAATCTTCCCCACCGCTGCACTGGTCTTCTTTCTCTATCCTTTCAGCCGTGGTATTATAACACGGCGTATAATCCAGCTCGGTCTGTTCACCTTTGGTCTCTGGATGTTTGCAAGCCTGAGCGGTGTTCTTTTTCCTTTTATAGTTGCGTTCGTCTTTTCCTATCTCTGTGCTCCTCTTGTTTCCTGGCTGGCCGAACGAGGCATTGCGCGATGGGTTACTTCACTTGCTGTTGTGCTGATAATTGTCGGCATCTACTCACTGATCGGCTTTGTTCTGATTCCAGCCTTTGTCGGACAGTTCGACCAGATTCTTGCATCGTTCCAGACACTGGTTGGCGGAGCCGATGAATTGCTTCAAAGCGAGCGAATGATTGAGATACTCGTAGCCTACGGTGTATCGCAAAGCCGGGCAGAGCAGATCGTAGCCGAGTATATACAGCCGCAGATAGAAATTGCCGGGACAGAAATGTTTCACTGGCTGACCGATTTCCTGCAGAACCTGACCAGGATAATTGCCGGACTTGCCAACCTGATCTTGATTCCATTCCTCTCGTTTTATATGACCGTGGACTTCAACCGGTTCAGGAAATTTGTTCGTACTACCGTGCTTCGAGATGACCCTCGATACGTCTATTACTTGCGCAACGTTGACCGCATCGTTAACTCATATGTTCGTGGTATCCTTCTAACCTCAAGCATAGTTGGTGTCCTAGCTGTCGGTTCCCTTTCAGTCTTTGGGGTTCCCTACGCAATAGTGCTCGGAGTGCTGACCGGTCTTTTCAATCTGATTCCTACTCTCGGAATGTTTCTGAACCTCGGCGTAGCAATCGTTATCTTTCTTCTTGTGCCAGGAGATTTCTGGTACAATACTTTGGTGATGTCGGGTACAATCTTCGGACTTCATGCGCTGAACGCGAACCTAATGGAACCGCGGATACTTGGAGATCGGGTTGGGATCCACCCAGTATTGGTCATTGCTTCGCTTTTCATCTTTGCCTACTTCATGGGATTTGTTGGCCTGCTGATCGCTGTGCCGACAACGGCAGTCGTTTTGATGTTCCTGAAAGAATGGTACAAAGAGATATTGGTAGCGCCTAAGGAATCACCCAGTATTGAGGCTCATGACTGAACTGAACAATTATTGCAATACTTGATACTACGCTCATAGCCAAAGATGGGGACCATTCTTCATATGCCAGATAGAGAGGAGAGTACTGATAACCTCAGGGGCTCCTGCTTTATTGTCGGTGCGCCAATTGAAGAGCGGGATGATATTACTCAAAGGGCAATCCGTGTACTTCAGTCGGTTGATCTTGTTATCACATCGAATGATCGTTATGCGGCCGGTCTTCTGAAACGCTTCGCTCTTTCTAAAAGACTGCTCGGGATTAGTGAAGAGATTGAGAATGATGTGGTTGAGATCACACTCGAAGCCTTAAGTAAGGAAAAGCGGATTGCGATCCTTTCGGATCCGTCGTTTCGTTTCAGTATACCGATCTCGAATCTCATTGCCGCAGTTCGTGATGCGGGATTGGAGCCAAGAGTAATTCCGGGAGTTGACCTGGTTGCCACTGCACTCGCCATGTCCGGCTTTGACTCGCAATCCTATTCAGTTGTAGGAGTACTTCCGGCCCGACGCGAGGCACGTGATAGCTTTGTCGGCTTATTGACCAACAGACCAGAAACAATTGTTGTTCCAGGAGGGACCTCCCGTATTCAACCCTCTTTGTTAGCATTGGCAGGCAAGATGCCAAACCGGAAAGCCACCCTGATACTCCGACCAACCGTACCAGGCGAAACAATCATGCGAGGTACTCTTTCCTCAATCGCTCATCAGTTCGCCAACAAACGATTCAATGGTCACTACATCATTGTACTTGCCCCGGATTTTGTGGAAGAAAGTGATCAACAAACTTCATATAAAAGAAGCAGAAAGTATGATTAAAGAAGGAGAAAAAGCACCTGATTTTACGGCTCCGGATCAGGATGGAAACATTCATACTCTTTCGGATTACAGTGAAAAGCAGCTTGTCCTCTACTTTTATCCAAAGGACATGACCTCAGGATGTACCGTTGAAGCATGTGATTTTCGTGATAATCTCGCACGAGTCAAAGGATACGGAGCAGAAGTACTCGGGGTAAGCCCCGATTCAGTAAAGAGCCATACCAAGTTTGTGGAAAAAGAGTCACTGAACTTTCCACTGCTGGCTGATGAGGACAAAGAGATCGCAAACGCCTATGGTGTCTGGCAAGAGAAAAAGATGTATGGCAAAACCTATATGGGCGTTGTACGGACAACGTTTGTTATTGATGGTGACGGAAGCATCAAGAGAATTTTTTCGAAGGTGAAGGTGAAAGGGCATGTAGAAAAGGTAATTGAAGTTCTTGCAGAGTAAGAGGATCGTTATCCATGGAACTGATCGATACACATGCCCATATCTACGATAAACGATTTCGTGATGATTTCGATGAAATGATTGCTCGATCTCATAATGAAGGAGTCGGGACAATCATTGCACCTGCAACGGAACCGAGAGATTTTCCGAAGTTGCATGAATTGAAAGAGAAATACACCGAGATTGAAATTGCCCTCGGGACTCATCCTCATAGCGCGGCAAAAGTGACTGATGATGAACTGCAGGAGTTACCGGAACATATTCATCAGTGCAGAGCGATTGCCATTGGTGAAATCGGCCTGGATTATTATTATAACTTTACGCCGCGAGATCGGCAACATCAGGTCTTTCGGCATCAGCTTCAGGTAGCCAAAGAGTTAAAGCTCCCGGCAGTAATCCATAACCGGGAGTCAGATGATGATTTGCTTCAAATACTTAAAGAAGAACAGGATGGTTCGCTTCATTTTCAACTTCACTGTTTCAGCAGCAGCTTGGAAGTTCTCTATCGGGCACTTGACCTTGGAGCTATGATTTCATTTACAGGAAATATCACATTCAAAAAATCGACACTCGACAGTCAGGTACAAGAAGTACCAGATGATCGACTGATGATTGAAACAGATTCACCATATATGACACCAGTTCCCCAGCGGGGTAAACAGAATGAACCTTCGTTTCTCGGTCAAGTCGTCAAGAAAATTGCGTCTCTCCGAAACGTACCAACAGAAATGATTGCTGAGATGACAACACAAAACGCACGAAGATTTTTTGCTCTCCCATTAATGATAGCCCTGGCTTTTTTTGCCCTCACTGATTTGCCCCTCCATGCTCAAGGCGATACCCCGGAGCCGGTTGTAAGTATTGACACCTCTCAGCAAGAAGATCCGTACGATAAACTGTTTGGCATTGCTCCGCACGTGACCTCCACTACCTTTCTTATTGACCGGGTAACCCAAACCACGGCCCTCTCCCCCGGTCTCTGGATAACATTTTCTCCGTTGCAACCCCTTGGGTATAATCGCTTGCAGTTTGATTTCATCTATACTCCGGCCCGTGTTAGTACAATCCCGGATCCCGTTTCGGATTCAGTTATCAAGAAAGTGCTCGGGGATAGAGAATTTGACTTCGAGAATATTCACAACACCTTTAACTTCCTTCTCCAATTTAACTGGAATCCGAAATCCTTTATTAATTTCTACGCCTCAATTGGCTATACCCTCTTCTACAATTCCTATGGAGTCGACAAAATTCTTATAACGGATGTAGGAGATACTAACCTGGGAAATTTTGATGAGACTGAAGGGGGGCTTGGAGGTGCACTCGGATTGACAATGAACCTTGAAACACCCCCTGGTATTGTAGCTCCGACCGCTGAATTCCACTACTCACAGGTGTTGGGAGATCGTCTTCTTTCACGACGACACGGCGACGTCTTTGCCTTAAGTCAGATTCGACTGGGTATAATCTTCTACCCGAAAATCAGCCAGTATCTGGGTCTCGATCTGCGTGAATAAGGAAAGAAAGAACCGCCCTATGAAGGGGCATATACATGAAAAGCAATTAAGGGTGCTCGATCATCCGGTTGCGCTCGATGCGCTTGCTAGACTGCGTCATCCGGAATGTAAGACCACTACATTCAGAGAGACTGTTCGACGTCTCTCTCGCCTCCTGGCTGTGACAGCAACCGATAACCTTCCTTCCTATCAATCTGAAGTGCTGACTCCTCTGGGTGTCCACGCAAGAGGTCATTTACTTCATGGTAAAACTGTGCTCATACCTGTGCTGCGAGCAGGACTCGGCATGGTTGAAGGATTCCTTGACATAGTTCCAAATGCAACTGTCGGGTTTCTTGGACTGGAACGGGATGAGAAGACCCTTGATCCTAAGGAGTACTATCGCAAGTTTCCACAGACCGCTGAAGCATCCATCTTTGTTCTGGATCCGATGTTGGCTACCGGAGGGAGCGCTTGTGCTGCCTTGCGCTCAATTAAGACTACCGATCAGCACTATATCGCACTCGTCTCCATTCTCTCCGCTCCTGAAGGAATCGAAGCAGTTCACTCCTCCTTTCCAGACATCCTCATTATCACTGCAGAGGTTGATGAGCGATTGGATGAACATGGTTTTATTCTTCCCGGACTGGGAGACGCTGGTGACAGATTATGGGGAACAGAATAGAAGCCAAAGGACTCGTTGAAGAACTGATAGCAGGCTATAAGTTACCCGAGGCGGATGTCATCGACCTTTTTCGGGACGTCCCTCTTGATTTTCCAATTTTTTTCAGGAAGCGACTCCCATTTCTGGTCAACCGTTTCGGGATGATTGGGATTACTCTAAGGGGTCACGTCTGGTTGCTTGAAAAGACAAAAACTGATAACCCCATCTGGTTACTTGGTCTTATCAGACACGAAGCAGAACATGTACGTCAGCAACGACTGGAACCACTTCTCTTTTATCCCCGATACCTTTTGTATTGGCTTGGTAACTTTCTAAATCCATTGCCAAGCACCAACCTTCGAGACCTTCGCAAGCGATATGCTCGAACTCATGGAGCTTACCGGGCAATCCCTTATGAGATAGCCGCGTATGGTGCTGGAGATCACCTCAAGGAGATACTTCGTCAATCCTGGCAAAAATAATTCAGCATCGAAAATTGAATATTCTTCTATGTCACTTGGATAGGGCGTTGGGATTCAGGATATTTGTTCTGCTTTAAGGCTGCCTGTCACTAAAGGTTGGCGTAATGCCAACCGCATCCGGAAAATCAACTGCCAGTGCTCGGATTCTTTTCCAACGACATTGCGATAGATCTCGGAACTGCTAATACCCTTATATGGATGAAAGGGAAAGGGGTCGTTCTGAACGAACCATCAATCGTCGCATTTGACAGAACAACTAAGAAAATTGTTGCTATAGGGCATGAAGCTCAAGCAATGATCGGTAAAACTCACCGGGATATCCGAACTATTCGCCCTTTGAAGGACGGAGTTATTGCCGACTTCGAGATTGCCGAGGGCATGCTTCGTGCATTCATTCGGCAGATCTCGCCTACATGGCAACCAGCTCGTCGCATTGTTGTCTGCGTTCCTTCCGGGATTACGGAAGTCGAGAAGCGAGCCGTTCGGGATTCTGCTGAACATGCCGGTGCCAAAGAAGTTCACCTTATTGCAGAACCAATGGCGGCTGCAATCGGGATCGGGCTCGACGTTGAGGCTCCGGTTGGCAACATGATTATCGATATTGGAGGCGGAACAACAGAGATTGCTGTCATCGCTTTAAGTGGTATCGTCAACGATGAATCAATCCGAATAGCAGGCGATGAGATGACCAACGCCATCGTGCAATACTTCAAAAAGCATCATAACATTCTTATTGGAGAACGGACAGCGGAGGCAATAAAACATCAGGTCGGAAGTGCAATGCCTCTGAACGAAGAGATCCAGGTAGAGGTGCGAGGACGAGATCTGGTAGCTGGCATTCCAAGGATGACAACGGTTACGAGAGCTGAGATTCGAGATGCACTGGCAGAACCAATTTTAGCAATTGTAGAAGCTGTAAAACTCTCGCTTGAGCGGACACCACCAGAGCTTTCGGCAGACATCCTCGAACGGGGTATCATGCTGACAGGAGGCGGAGGATTGCTGCGAGGACTTGATGAAAGAATTCGTCGCGAGACGTCACTACCTGTCTTTGTTGCTGATGATCCGTTAACGGCTGTAGCACGAGGAACCGGCAAAGTTCTTGAAAACCTCCCGCTATACAGCCAGGTATTGATAAAGAGCCGTCGCTACTAAACCTGCTTCACCAACCGCAACCGATTCATGTATCGCATTGTCGACCTGATCCTGCACTATAAGGAGTATGCTGCAACGATCCTTTTGATGATCGTCTCGCTCCTTCTGATCTCCGGCGATGATGATAATCAGATTCGCTCCTTTCGTACTATCTCCGTTGGTATCATTGGATCGGTCCAATCAGCTTTTGATTGGGTACCAAATCCATGGTCGCTTGAGACTGAAAACCGTGCACTTCGCAGACTGAACCGTGATCTTTCGTTGGAGGCAATGCGCCTGCGCGACGCAGGGGTGAAGGTTGAGGAACTGCGTAAGATGCTGGAGTTCAAGGAGAAGTCCCCTATACAACTTCTTACAGCAGAAGTTGTTGGGAAACCAACCCTTCAGCTACGAAATTATATCACCATCAATGTTGGATCAGATGATGGAGTAAAAGAAGGAATGCCCGTAATAACTCCAGCAGGTCTTGTTGGCAGAGTTGTTGGCCTGAACAACCAGAACGCAATTATTCTGCTCATTATCAACGCAGATTCACGGATCGCGGCCCGGACATCCAGAGGTCGAAATAATGGTATTCTGTTCTGGGATAAGGAAGAACGGCTTCTCCTTCGGAATGTTCCCTCTGTTCTCACGCAGGAGGTCGGTGACACGGTTATCACCTCGGGACTTTCCTCATTCTATCCGGAAGATATTGTCGTCGGGACTGTCGTGGACATTGAAGAGGAACAAGGAACTCTCTACCATCGCATTACGGTTGAACCCTCGGTCAACTTTGCAACGCTTGAGGAGATCTTTGTCGTTCTTTATACTCCGGACACAAAGAGGCTTGAACTGGAACAGCAGGTACTTGAAGGGATTCAGCCGTCTGGTGGAGGTGATGCACAAGAATGATCTCGTCGAACAGGTTGATCTGGTACGCGATTGCAGCTCTCTTTCTTCTGCTTGCTCAACTTAACCTCGGCGTTATAGCGGTTGAGAATGTTGTACCGGACCTTCTTGTCATTTATATAGTGGTCATTGCTTTGCTCGAGGGACAATTCAGTGGCATCATTGCAGGGTTCGTGGTCGGCCTTGCATACGATCTTATCAGCAGCGATATTGACGGAACAAACGCTCTAAGTAAACTGCTCGCCGGCTTTATTGCCGGACACTTCTATGACAAGGGTCTGGGCTGGCAAGGGGCCATTAGTACATCCCGTTTTCTCGGCATCGTTGCAGGCACTACATTTATCCACAATATCGTCTATTACTTTTTCTATGTACAACCTGCCGATCTCTCATTCTGGAGTTTCTTCCTTCGAGGTGGACTCGCCGGCGTTCTCTATACAACAGTGATCGCTGCTCTCGTGATGTTAGTGGCCGCACGGAAGAAGACGTGGTGATGAAAAGTCGGAAGATATCGGCTTTTGATGGGGATGTCAGATATTTTTTTGTGCAGATCATCACGCTTCCATCCAATCATCATGGAGACAGATTATATTATCTGTTTTTCTCAGTTCCACTTGCTTCTGAAGTAGAGGAAGATGAACTGCTTTGTGCGGAAGATGTGGTATCACTCGATGTTTTCTCTTTTTCATTGCCGCTTGAAGAAGAGGAGCTTTTGTCGTCTCCCTCCTTGCATACATAATCGGTCAGGAGGATCCACCTCCCTTGAAAACAAGTCCCGCTCCGCCGCTCACAAGCCGTTTCACCTCTCCTTTGCCTTTCTTTTCCTCATCGTCCAACAGGCACTCCGATTCAGGGCATGCAGTTAGCCCACCAGCTGTGATGACTGCAAGTCTTCAAAACGATCTCCACATGTTTTACATCAGATGGACACAGATACCATCTGTGTTTATCTATCCTCTGTTATCTCTGT
>JAGWAZ010000042.1:19571-33602 GCA_021296135.1 Chlorobiota bacterium
CGATCTCCACATGTTTTACATCAGATGGACACAGATACCATCTGTGTTTATCTATCCTCTGTTATCTCTGTTCATCAGTGTTTCAGAAAGCATGACCAATACTGAACTGTATTGCAGGCTTGATCGACTCGGTATGATTCCAAAACCATCGTTTGCTTCTCTGATAATCGAGCGGGTTGTAGACCGGGAATCCTATCCCGACTCTTATCGGGCCGGCAGGTGTTTCGTAGCCGAAATTTACTCCAGTTGCAACACCAAGGTTTTCAACAAAAGTTTTCAAGGTGATGAGATCCTTGTCATCACCGTAGTTTCTGAAATATGCATTCCCGACATCAACAAAAAAGAGAGCGACCAGATCTGTAGCAAATCTCCAGCGATATTCCGCGCTCCCCTCAAGTAGCCACAATCCACCGAGCAAACGACGACTCTCAACCAGTATCTCCTGCAAAACCGTGTCAGCACACGACCCAGCAAACTCTCTTGCAGGTGAGGTGACAAGCATTTCACGTGCACCCCAACCCCGGACACTGTTTGCGCCTCCGGCATGAAAACGATTATTGATTGGCGTCAATGGAAAACGACCAACCTGCCCGATTGCTCCGCCATGGAGGCGAAGAGCCAGTACCTCGTTATCACCGAGCGACAGAAATCGTCGGTAGTCGGCCTCGGCTCTGATAAATCCGCCTCTCACGTCTGGTACACCGGCAAGACCGACATCAAAACGTGCTTCGAAAAAGTAACCGTGAGTTGGAGCAAAGAAGTCGTTTCGGTGATCTCCGACAACCGATGTGCCAAGAATCAATGTACGATTAAGTACGCCCTTCAGGTTGCGTGCCTTCTGGTTCGGCATCAACTCCGGACTATCTCCCTGTAATACCTGAACGAGATAAATATTTCTCGCAAGGGAATCAACGGTCTCATCTACAATGTTGACATCGTTGCAACTGTCCGGAAGATTGATGGCATCGAGTCTCTTCTGCGCCTTTGCGCGAATATAGCCTTTAATGTTGGAGTAACTGTTGAGTTGAAAGATCAACCGACTGGATATCCCGTTAACGAAGTATGAAGACGGAAGATTCCATCCCAAATTAATTCCGACGTTAATGCGTTCAGAGCGGAGGACCGAATCGTTTTCCTGATCCTCTACTCCACGCGAAATACCTGAGTTGATACTGGCAACATCTGATGGAGCAAGCTGAGGTTCGGGAATATCCAACTGACCATCAACTCCCCATTCCGCTTCATCAAAACTGATGAGGCGCGCCTGCAAACGCCCTCCTATCGATAGTCGAATGGCTCGCCTCAGAAGATTCTGACGCACATATCGCAATGCCAAACCACCATTGAAAACAGTCTCATTGACACGAGGTATAACACTTCCCTCAAGGGAGAACTCCACCTCATTAAGATCACGGAGACGATAATCTATCTTCAGATCCATTGTATCGTTAGTTGAACTGGTGTCAACTGATACTCCCTCAAAAATCCCAAGACGATAGAGATCACGCTTCGAATTGTCAACGGCTGACTGATTATACCATTGACCTGATGAGTACTTGAGTCTGCTCAATATCAAGTCAGAATCTACAGGTGGAAGGCCACCTGTTGAATCATGTGGAACCACGCGAGTGTCACCAACAGAGTAACGGCGATAAGGATCAATGAAGATGATAACTGTATCGACATACTCATCACATCGGGGTGGCGCACAGTATACAACTCGAGGCATACGGGGTTCGGAGGCGGCAGCATAACCATTGTTCTTCAACAGAGCAAGAGCACATTGAACCTCAAGAACAACATTAAGAATATCAAAGGGTTCTCCAACCTTGAGGTATTGAGGATCTTCTATCTCTGAACGTAATTCATCAGAAATACCATGAAGCCCTGTAAACTGTACTCCCCATACGTTGAAGCGCTGACCCTCGGTTATCGTAAACTGAAGTCGTGCCAGATTACGAGCAGTATCGATAGTGAAGAGAGCCTTGATTTGCGATTCATGAAATCCTTTTTCCCAATAGAGTAATCGGATGGTCTCTTTATCCTCCTGAACAGTCGCAGTATTCAGATAGCGAACCTCGCAATCCGTTCCCGCTCGATACTTCAGGAAGTAAGCAAGCTGCAACGAGAGTGAAGAAGCCATTCGCGCATAGCGGTCAAGAACTGACCGTTCGGTTGGATGAGATTGGATACGAGCTAATATCTCAGTCTCGTCAATGGTGTTGTTACCTGAGAAGGAGACATCTATCAGGATTGGACGAAGCGAGCGGGAACCATCGCCAGTCTGCGCTAACGTTGAGACAGAAGTCAACAGGAGAATAATCGGTATGAAGTAGCATCGAAGCGGCATTCATCAGAGATTCATTTGAGAACTACCGCACGGCGAAGAGGTAGGCATCCGCTCTTCAATACGCAACCCAAAAAGAGATCGATTTTCTGTACGGTACGCTTCCTGGACATAGAAGGGATGGCAACGTTTAACGTTATAACTAACGAGATTAATACTCCATGTTGTAATCGCCATCTTCATCCTCATTGAAGTAGACATCTTCATGGTTGGCCGCCTCCGGCCATATATCCTCGATGCTTTCGAAGACCTCGGTCTCTTCGTCATCAAGTTCCTGAAGATTATCAATAACCTGCATCGGCACTCCGGTTCGATTGGCAAAGTCAAGCAGTTCCTCTTTGGTAGCCGGCCAAGGAGCATCCTCAAGATACAAAGCAAGTTCCGGTGTCCAGAGCATGGTTGATTCTCCTTATCAATAAGAACGTTTTAAATGCGTTTCGTAGTGTCCGAAAGACTCTTGGACAGTTATTCGGTTACACAAACCTGAACCTTCACAGCGTCGCGAAGATCGAATTTCTGGCGATATAACACAAGAGATTCGTTCAAGTTTCTTGAATCAACACAGACACCCATTATAGATGGGTTGGTTCAGTCTGCGTTCCCGTTAAAGCCGGTATCAGATACTCTGCAAAGGCTTCCTTGAACTTATGCTGCGGAGCGTGCCCCCAGTCTGCTTGCGCGGCAGAATCATCGACATCTTCAGGCCAGGTATCAAGAAAAGCCTGACGGCTTTCGTTCACCTCATACGAGATGTCCGCGCCAGACAAGACTTCCGTCAACAAATTTTCTACTTCTTCAGCCGAAGGTGCAAAAGCTCCAACGTTATAGACTGTGCGGCCAAGAGATTCAAAGGGAGCAGAGAAAATCCGGAGAATGCTCTCTACGGCATCGGGCATAGTCATAAGGGGGATTCGGGTATCGGGTCTGGCAAAACAGGTGTAGGGTTTACCGGCGACAGCGGCATAGAGCATCTCGGGGATATAGTCGCTTGTTCCACCACTCGGAAGAGTGTGGGCACTGATAAGTCCCGGAAATCGTAACGCCCGAAAGTCAACGTGCCACTGACTCCTCTTTTCTGACAAGGCACTATAATGATGCGTATAGTAGTAACCAAGATGCTCACACGACAGCTTGTTGACGCCATACATGGTTATGGGGTTCAGGAAGTCATTCTCTCTCACCTTTGCAGCACGTTTTTTGGTAGAAAGATCAGGTAGACCATAGACGGCTATAGTACTTGGAAAAATGAAACGTATATTGGCCTCCAGATAACGTGCTTGCTCCGCAGCATTCTTCAGCAGATTCATTGTACCGCCAACGTTGACATCGAACGCTCGTTCCGGATTCCGCTCACCACTCGAGGAAAGCATAGCCGCCAGGTGAAAGACTGCCTCGATCTGGTGATCTAAAAAAAGCCTGGGAACCAAATCAGTATCGAGAACATCCCCCGTGTACGATGAGGTGCATAACCCTGCAAGCTCCGGATCAAGACCTTTCAAATCAAGGCCAATGATATCAAAGGCATTTTCATTGGAAAGTCGTTGAATCAACCCTGTACCAATCTCTCCTCCAGCCCCAGTCACCAGAACAGAATGTCGTTTGCTCATGTTTGTATCGAATGAATGAAATCTTATTGCCAAGCACCTGGATTACGCTATGATGCGGAACATTGAATCGGAAGTATCAATTTCGGAAGTCTGGACTTCAACCTGATCGACGCGAGATGAAGGAGGGCCTATCTCAATCTGTTCAACAAAGGACTGAAAATTTTCCTTTATACCATGAGCTACAAGCTCAAGACTGCCATCAGGATTGTTCTTCACCCAGCCTCGAATATCGAAAGCCACTGCCACATCTCTTACAAAGACTCGAAACCCAACACCCTGAACTCTTCCCCTAACTATGATGTGTCTCGTAACCCACTCTCGCATCATGTTATTCTTCTTCACTCCGTCCAAGTGTAATATCAACAGTCACGACCTGAATAACTGAATCGCCGGGAATTCGTCTGGCCTCCTTAAAACGAATCGTCTTCCCATCAATTCCCCAGGAAGGACCGAAGCAGGCGAAAACACTGGAATCTTCTGATTCAGTGTGAAGTGCTTGTTGAGTTGAGCCATCGGCATCTGCCACATATAGAACCCTCCCCTCACACCAAGCTGTTTTGCTGCTTTCCGGTGAAAGGACTTGAACTCCCGGAGAGGAAAGACTAGAGGTATCCCCTGTAAAATCCTTCCCCATTCCCTTTACGCTCAAATCTTTTGCTTGAACTTCAGAAAGACGGAATTCCCGATCCTCCTCAGGACTTTCCCCTCCGCATCCAATAGAGACACCTATTGTCACTAACAAAAAAAAGAGTGCTGATAAGATCGACCGCATATATAGTGGGCAGATAGTCACATTTACTTGTACGGCGCAAATTATACGGCGGGGAAACGGAACGGACAAGAGGAATAGTATACTTCGCCTCATCTTCACTTCAAGAGACAAGGCAATCAGAGACGTGTATGAAAAGAAGTGCATTCACTGTCTCTGGCACAACTCCACCAGCACACCATTAAAGCTCGAAGGGTGGATAAAGGCAATCAGCATATCGTGTGCTCCTTTACGTGGAGTATCGTTAATAAGCTTTACACCAGAAGCTTTCAGTCGGTCCAGCTCGGCCTGAAGATCATCTACCTCAAAGGCTATGTGATGCATCCCCTCTCCTCTCTTTTCAATGAACTTCGCAATTGGCGATTCATCCCTTGTTGCGGCTGTCAATTCTATGAAGGTATCCCCAACCGGAAACGACAGGACTTCCACTCCCTGCTCTTCAACGATTTCCCGATGAGAATTCTTATCACCAAAGAGTGACGCGTAGTTAATCCCAGCCTCTTCAAGCGAACGAACTGCGATACCGATGTGCGAGACTTTCATTGCTGCATGTTGTGAATCAGTGTGAAATTTGGATATCGAGACCTAGGAGCAAAACCGGTCACCTAAGCTTTCTCTTGAACCATCATCCGCCGGTAGAGACGATCAGCATCGGCAAGCTGCTCTGGAGTGTTTATACCTTGAATCTCGTCGAAATTCTCCGAACAGTGTGCCACAACGGTCAGTCTATCGTTAAGGAAGATTGAGATAACATCGGGAAGATAATATTCTCCCTGGGCGTTGTCGTTCTGAACACGCGGTAGTGCCCGAAGCAGATCAGAGGATTTGAAGAGATAAACTCCGGCATTGATTTCGTCGACCTGCCGTTCTTCCTCTGTGGCATCCTTATGCTCAACAACGTTCATGACCGTGCCATCTTCACCTCGAATTACTCTTCCATAGCCGGTTGGATCGGGAGCAACGACGGTTAGAAGAGTTCCAGCCGCCTCTTTTTCACGGTGGAGGGCAATCAGTCGTTTCAGTGTTTCATCGGTTAGGAGAGGAACGTCGCCGGAGAGAACAAAGACATCACCCTCACATTCCCGTAGCATCGGCAGGGCTTGCATCACAGCATGTGCAGTCCCGAGTTGTTCAATCTGCTCAACAAATCCGATTGGTGCATTGGAGAAATTATTCTCAACCCACCTGCGGACAGCCTCCCCTTTATATCCTACAACTAGAATGACTCTTTCAGCCCCGCAGTCATAGGCGCGTTCAATTACATGGGCAATCATCGGTCTTCCACCAATCGGGAACATAACTTTTGCTCGTTTCGGATCGTTCATGCGCGTTCCCTTCCCCGCCGCCATGACCACCGCTACAAGATCAGACATACTCGTACTCCTTCCCTGCAATCTGCTCGCGCGTAACATCAACAATCCGATTGTGCTGATCGACGTGGACTACAGTTGGCTGGAATGTTCTGGCCTCTTCATCACTCATTATCGCATAGGACATGATGATGACCAGATCACCAGGACTCCCTTTGTGGGCGGCAGCCCCGTTCAGACAGATGACACCACTTCCCGCTTCAGCAGGAATTACGTAGGTCTCAAGACGTTCTCCGTTGGCGATATTTACGACCGATACCTTTTCGTAAGGAAGAAGATCGGCTGCTTCCAGCAGGGTTCTATCGACACTCAGACTTCCCTCATAATGAAGGTCGGCCTGCGTAATTGTTGCCCGGTGAATTTTAGCCTTGAACATGAAGCGTTGCATTGTACTCATTCTCCTGTAAGTAAAATCAACTCAAGGTAAAACCAAAGCGGATTGAACATAAGAAAGTTGTTGCTTTCTGACGGCTTGAAGGGGTAAAGGATTGCAGCAAAATCGGTCCGCTTGCAAAGTGTTGTTTCTGTATAAAACTACTTAGCGAAGCACTATGTTGTCGATCAGACGGGTTGAACCAATTGTGCCGGCAAAAATGGCCAGCAACGGTCCATTAGGGCTAACGTGTGTTGAAAACGTGGCAGGATTGACGATATCACAGTAATCAATTTTGAATTTGGAAGAAATTATCCCTCTCATTATCTCAGTAACATCGTGAATAGATCTGCCCTCTGCTATACTCACTTTTGCCGTCAATAAGGCATGATGTATTGTCAAAGCCTCCCTACGGTCACCAGGCGATAGATAAACGTTACGGGAACTCATTGCCAATCCATCTTCCTCTCGAACGGTCTCAATAACCTGGATACGACTCCGCAGGTTCAAGTCGATCATCATCCGTTGTATCACTGCAACTTGCTGGGCGTCCTTCTGGCCAAGTGTCATAACATCAGGATCAACGACATTCAGCAACTTGCAAACAATTGTCGCTACTCCCTGGAAATAGGCTGGTCTGAAAAATCCTTCATAACGATCGGTAACCCCCTGTACCGAAACAGCCGTGCTGAATCCCGAAGGATACATCTCTGAATCATTCGGATAAAAAAGGACATTGCATCCGGCATTCTGGAGCTTCCTGGCATCCCCCTCGAGATCACGCGGATATTTCTCGAAATCTTCACCTGGTGAAAACTGCGAAGGGTTAACGTAGACAGAGGCAACGATCTGATCGACATGTCCGTACAGTGATCGAATGTGACTAAGATGCCCCTCATGCAAAGCACCCATCGTCGGGGTAAATCCGACCGATGTCTTCGATTCAAGTCCGCTCCGCCATGCACGGAAATCTTCAATTGTATGGTGGATTATCATACTGAATGAGCTTGAGAACTCAACAGAATCCGTAAGTCATGAGTCCAGAGGCGAGGAGTGGTGAGATAGTTGAAGGTTCAATGGTTGAATCGTTAGAAGAGATGGGATTATCACCTTTCTCTCCCCTGCTATCCACCTACAGAATCCTTTTCCCCATTGCTGAGGCAACGAGTTCGGCTGCAAAGAGAGCACTCTGGTTCTTTATGTCGAGAATAGGATTGACCTCCGCAACTTCAAGTGAGCCGAGCGCTCCCCGCTCAGCAATAATTTCCATTGCGAGGTGAGCCTCCCGATAGGTCAGCCCGCCCGGCACCGGCGTTCCAACACCGGGAACAATCAACGGATCAACACTATCAAGATCAAAACTTACATGGATGTGATCGGCTCGTTCCTGCAAGTAGTCGAGCGCATGTTCCACTACCTGATCAATTCGGAGACGATCCACCTGAGTCATAGTGATCGCCTGGATCCGTTTGTTGTGGATAATCTGCTTCTCGCCAAGGTCAACAGACCGAAGACCTATCATCACAATATTTTCAGGATCAAGCTTGCGGAATTCACCTCCAACCGTTGTTAACTCAGTAACACCAAGACCGACCGAGACTGCGACAGGCATTCCATGGATATTTCCTGATGGAGATGTCTCCCCTGTGTTGATATCAGCGTGTGCATCAATCCATATAATACCGAGTCTTTTGTTCTGCTCACGACAATGTGCCGCAAGGCCAGCAATAGTTCCGATGGACATCGAATGATCTCCACCAAGGGCCAGAGGAAACCCTCCCCCATCAAGAACGCGCCTTACAGTGCGAGCAAGATTTTCGCATGAATCTGCTATCTGTGGCAGATACTTCAACCTGGGATTATCGACAGTGAGAATTTCCTGCCGACTAACCGGAACGTCTCCCTCATCAAAAACTCTATAACCAAGACGACGAAGGCGGTTGTCGATTTCTGCAATACGCAATGCTGATGGTCCCATATCGACACCCCGACGATCAGCGCCGAGATCCATCGGGAATCCAATGATATGTACTGGAGGCCGGTCCGTACGACTCATAATGAACAGAATTGATCGCCGGTAATTTGGTAGTAGTACTAAGTTTCTACTTTCCTACCTCCGGCACCGGTAGTAGGCCTAACACCCTTGTCAACGTTTCCTTCAGTTCTTTGCGATGCACGATGTGGTCGACGAATCCATGATCTTGAAGGAACTCTGACTGCTGGAATCCCTCCGGCAGGCGTTTCTTGATAGTCTGCTCAATAACACGAGGTCCGGCAAAACCGATCAACGCCCCAGGCTCCGCAAGCGTTATATCCCCTAACATTCCAAAGGATGCGGTTACTCCTCCGGTTGTTGGATGCGTAAGGATCGTGATGTATGGGACTCGGGCATCCGCAAGTTGTGAAAGTGCTACTGATGTCTTGGCCATTTGCATAAGAGAAATCGCTGACTCCATCATACGAGCACCACCGCTGGCTGTGACGGCTACAAACGGCATTCTCTCTTTGCGGGCAAGATCAGCAGCTCGTGTGAACTTCTCCCCCACAACCGATCCCATAGAACCACCAACAAAACTGAAGTCCATCACCGCAAGGGCAATCCGGATCCCGTTGGTGGAGCCAGTGCCAATACGAATGGCATCATTCAATCCGGTCTTCTTTTGCGCTCGTTCGAGCTTTACCGAATAGGGATGTTGGTCAACGAATTCCAGAGGATCCGTCGAAACCATATTGTCGTCAGTTTCGTTCCAGGTACCGGCATCGATCAGAATCTCGATGTATTCTTCCGAACCTATGCGAGCATGTTTACTACACTCTGGACAGGTATAGAGATTCTCCTCAAGCTCGCGCTTGTATATGATATAACCACATCCGGAGCATTTCAGAAAAAGCCCATCCGGGATCTCCCTCTGTTGCTGATCTTCAATGTTCTTCTTTGTTCTATTCCACCAAGCCATGGATCAAATTCAAAATGAAAAGTTAAAAATCTAAAAACGATATTGAGCTTGTCTCTGTCGTTTAGAAGTAAAGATCAGCTCATGAGGTGAGTCGCTGAATTCTTTGTTTCACTTCACGCTCTTTGATTGACTGACGTTTATCGTACGCTTTTTTACCCCGAGCTAAACCGACTTCGATCTTTAATCGTCGCTCCTTGAAATATGCCGCAAGAGGAATCAGCGTTAACCCTTTCTCAGCAACGCGTTTGACAAGTTTATCGATTTCCCGTCGATGCAGAAGGAGTTTGCGCGAACGCATCGGATCATGATTGTTGATATTTCCATGTTCATATAGATTGATCCGACAACCCTCCAACCACAACTCTCCTTCCTGGGGAACGACATAGGCTTCCTGCAGGGAGATATGTCCTTGTCGTACCGATTTCACCTCTGTCCCGACTAACACAACTCCCGTCTCCACTTTCTCCAATATCTCATACTCATGTCGTGCTTTGCGATTGACCGCTATCGACTTTATTGTCCCCTCAGTTTCAGCCATAGAAATCTATTGCTCATTCTCCACAAATTTTAAGAGACTTTGAAGATAGGAAGAAGGAGGAAGTTAGAGCATTGGGTTCCAACAACTTGACCCTTCTGACTTGCCCCATCTCACTTCTAACTTTTCACTTGACACTTCTCACTTCTAATGTGAATCACAAGCAGTGATAGAAAACAGATGGAAGCCGTTCTCTCCTGCGAGAATCACTCGCATCACAGCGCTAAAGCACGGTGCTAATAACAATATGAACTTCACGTTCTCAGTAAACTCCAAACTTCAGTCGATTTCCACTTCTTACTTCTAAGAACTTCTCCCGATTCCTCACTTCTCACTTTTAACTTCTCACTTCACTCTTGTCTTCACTTTGATTTCGCCGTAAAGTGTACGGTGAACGGGACAGCGGTCTGCGATCTGCAAGAGACGTCCCCGCTTCTCTTGATCGAGATCTCCACTCACCTCAATCTCACGTTCAATCTGGTCGATCTTCCCCCCCTTCCCTTGCTCCTCCGCCTCACAATCTTCCTTATGAACCTTGGAATGTTTCAACCGGACGGTTACCCCCTCAAGAGGCCACTTCTTGTGGTCAGCATACATTCTGAGGGTCATGGAGGTGCAGGTACCAAGTGCTGCGGAGAGGTAGTCATAGGGAGTCGGTCCTGTATTTGTTCCACCAACTGAGAGAGGTTCATCTGCAATCAGAGCATGTCCGCTTGCAAGGACTTCTGTCCGATAACCGGAACTTCCGGTATGAACCACGACCCTGTTATCAGTCGGATCGGTATCAACCTGAAGGATATTCTCCGGCAACTCAACATATCGTTTTGCCCACGAGGCAATCACTGAGCCTGCATAATGAGAGTCGTCTTCATTTGATAGGAGATGATCAGCTTTATCGAGCGAGACAAAGCTTTTTGGATGTTTTGCAGTATGAAAGATGCTTGCTGCATTCTCGATGCCAACAGTATCATCGAGTGGCGCATGAAGAACCAATAACGCCCGCTCAAGCGTTCTGATTTTCTCACTCATATTTGTCTCATCAAGATCATCCAGGAACTGCTTCTTGATAGTAAAAGAGCTCCCTGCAAGCATTATCCGGGCTTCACCTCTCTCTTCTATTTCCTCAATTGAACCTTCAAGAAGATGTGTCGCATGCTCCGGATTATAAGGAGCCCCAATCGTAGCTACAGCCCTAATGGAAGGGATGCGGGAGACAGCCTGAAGCACGGCAGCCCCACCAAGAGAATGGCCAATGATGATTGAGGAAGCCTGGTAGTTCTCTTCAAGAAACCTTGCCCCCGCAACAAGATCATCAACGTTCGAACTGAAGTTTGTGTCCGCAAAATCTCCCTCGCTCTCTCCAAGACCAGTAAAGTCAAACCGCATGACGGCAATTCGCTCACGATTTAAGGCGGAACTGATATTGCCAACAGCACGAAGATTTTTTGTGCAGGTAAAGCAGTGTGCAAAGAGTGCCCAGGCGGCAGGCACTCCATCGACCGGGAAGTCAAGTCGGGCAGCAAGTTTCTCGCCACGACCGTTATCGAAAGTAATACGTTGGTAATTCACGGGGACTAAAAAGTAAAAATGCAAAATTAAAAAAGGAGGCCCTGTTCACGAGAGCATGATGGCAACAATCCACATTTTTGAATTTTTCATTTTGCATTGCTTATCGCCAACAATCCTGCTCCCACAACACCGACACTGGTTGAGAGGGCAGCGACCCGTAGCTGAACATCGCTTGCAATCGGTTGAAGGACGCGGGCACGGAGCGTACGACGCGCCTGTCCCAGAAGGAAAGTTTCGGCCTGCGAAATCCCTCCACCGACAATGCAAAGGTGGAGATCACAGGCGTTCATAACACCGGCGAGGGCAGCGCCCAAAATCCGACCGAGCTCAGTCAGGAAATTCTGAGCAAAGATATCTCCTCCTTCCGCCGCCTCGTTGATAAGGCTTGGCGTTAACTCCTTACCTTCGTTCATCAGCTTATGGAGAAGTGATTCCTGATAGCGTCGCATCTTCTGCCGCGCATACATCGTCATGTACTTGCTGCCAACATAGGCCTCAACACATCCACGCGCACCACAATTGCAGATCGGCCCATTGACGTCAACTGTCATATGACCAATCTCTCCGGCTCCTCCGGTCGCTCCTCTGAAGATCTTGCCGTCGGAGATAATGCATCCACCAACGCCGGTTCCAAGAGTGACATACAAGAAATGTGGTTCGCCACGAGCGCTACCAATCGTTGCCTCAGCCCATCCAGCCACATTGGCATCGTTTTCTATAGTCAGAGGCAGGGGTTTTATCAGCAATGAAGAGAGGTGTTCGGTTGGATCAACAACTTCCCATCCAGGAAAATTTGGTGGCCAGCAGACTTGTTTTTCTTTGTTGACCATACCAGGAAAACCGATGCCAATTCCGACGCTCTCCTGATACTTCTCAAGCAGGTTGTTAATGCCTTCGCTTACCGTACGCAACACCCCGATCGGACCGTTCTCCGCACCTGTAGGACGAACATCTCTCTCGATCACATGCCCATTCTCATCAACAACTCCAAACTTGACTGTGCTTCCACCTACATCAACGCCAATAGCCAGGTTCAGGCTCATTCCTCCTCCTGAATCTTGTAGACCTCATCACCGGGACGAATCATTCCGAACCGCTCGCGCACAACTCTTTCAACTTCAAGCGAATCAGTCTTCAAACGTTCAATTTCCGCTCTGATCGAATCACCAATTTCACGTTCACGATAAAGATCTTTATGCGCCTTATTATAGCGTGATTCAAGAGCAAAGCGTTTGAGAAGTCCACGATTGCCAAACGTAAAGACAGCTAACACAGGAAGCACTACAATGACTGTCAATAACAGTTTGCGCCGAGTAGTCAATGGTTTTGGTCGGAAGCGTCGTCGCTTCATAATGCAGGGGTCAGCTATTGATATTTTTGAAGTTC
The DNA here is from genome assembly GCA_021296135.1 of Chlorobiota bacterium. Taxonomy (GTDB): domain Bacteria; phylum Bacteroidota; class Ignavibacteria; order OLB7; family OLB7; genus JAGWAZ01. Next base: position 32,485 of record JAGWAZ010000042.1, read on the forward strand.
TTCCTGGTCAATTCTTCGTTCACATCGAGCGTGATCAAACTCGTCGGAGCGGTCCATCCCGTCGAATATCAAATCCAACTCGGTTCCGGTCGGATCATCCTCGCATGAGAGGTCCCAGATTGATCGCATGCCATCCAGGTCATCGATTGTCGGCTCCAGTCGTCCATCCTCGGCGACCATTGAGATGCCAAATCGATGCTCCTCCCCAAAGGTAACATAGCACTCCTCCCCTTTGTAAATCATCCAAGCAAGCTCTTCCACCGAGACAAACTCTTCGTCAATACTGAGCAGATGTGTGACCGTATTATGGTCATCGGTAAGGAGTTTCACGAATTCCGGCATATCGTTCTCTCATGCAAGTCTGATACGTTATGGACCTATGGTACAAGGTACCTGAATGACATGCAACAACCGAGCAACAAAGAGATGACCAGGCTACCATTTCGTCCCACCTCATTCCCACAATTCGTTCGAGTGCAGGCAGCACTTAAAACTTAAGGAAACCCTACAAAAAAACCATTAGGATAGTGAAGAAGAAATAGAGAAAAGTGGCCGCTCATCTGACAAGTCAATGTACTCCATGAACAGCAGCACGATAACGAAAGCAGATCAACACTGATGAGAGTATAACCGATCTCCTCTGCTGACTTTTTCCGATCCGACTCAATCTATTCCCGTCCCCATCATTCCTCTCATCTGTGTTCATCGAAGCTCTTATCTGTGTTCATCTGTGGCGTAAAAACTCGTTGCGAAGGTGGAAAGAGCCGACAGAAGCCCTTATTTTATAATTTATTGCAATTGTGGCAGAGGAAAGTGCTCCCATCGACTAGTGGTTAGGTCACCACTCTTTCAAGGTGGTAGCACGGGTTCGAATCCCGTTGGGAGTACACAACCGTGAGTAGCCCGGTTTAATCAGATTTAAGCCGGGTTATTTTTTTCCCCAAAACTCATGATTTCCCCATAGTTATCACACAGCAAGAATCACAGGCGTGTAGATAGACACAATCGGCAAGTACCCCAATACGTACCCCAGCATTGAGTTCCCGAATTCAACTCTGAAGTGCAACGGTTGCTGGAGGAGTCATAAGGCAACGGAAAATCGGCCTGAAGGCGGAAGA
>JAGWAZ010000043.1 GCA_021296135.1 Chlorobiota bacterium
TAGCACGGGTAATGAAAACCGCTGGCTTAATGGCCAGGGCACGCAGAAAGTTTGTCCATACCACCGATTCGGATCATGGTGACAAGCTTGCTGCCAACCTCTTGAATAGAGAGTTCCAGGCTGATCGCATCAATCAAAAATGGGTGAGCGATATCACCTACATTCGTACAGCAAAGGGATGGGCTTACTTAACCGTTATTATTGACCTGGCCGATCGCATGGTCGTGGCCTGGAACCTGAGTAAAGAGCTAAGCAGCGAGCGAACAACAATAAAAACGCTTCATATTGCTTTAGAGCGAAGGAAGATTGACCAGCCTTTACTATTTCACTCTGACAGAGGCGTTCAATATGCTGCAAGCACCTTCAGAAAAGCGTTGAAGAAACATCGACATATCACGCAAAGCATGAGTCGTACAGGTAACTTCTGGGAGAATGTCGTATCAGAAAGCTTCTTCAAAACACTAAAAGAAGAAGCAAAAAGGGCTATTTTTGACTATATCGAACGTTGGTATAATACGCAAAGAGCGCATATGAAAAAGCATTATTTATTAACTAACCGTACCGTAGCTTAGTGAGACACTGTCCATTTTTTGAATATGTCCAGTTTTGTAGATTGTTTACAGTATTTAAGTTATAAGATTACACCTTAGATACTTGTCCAGTTTTTGGGGAGCAGTTCACTTCACAGAGGTATATTCTATACGAAAGATACGGTGGAGAGCTGTAGCCTATGAAACATGTCAAATACGTAATTGTCGGTGGAGGAATCTCGGGAGCTACGTTGCTCCACGCTCTATCGCAGCGGGAGAAGGATGTTCTGCTTCTTGAACGTAAGGAACGTCTTGGCGGAGTAATTCGTTCCGAGAATATTCTTGGCGGGGTGATTGAACGAGGGCCGAATACGCTCCAGACCGGCAATGCGCACCTCGAACAACTGATTGACGAGCTTGATCTTGCTGGTCAACTTGTTACTGCCGACCCAGCAGCCGGTAAGCGATATGTCTTGCGTGATGGCAAACCCCGCACGGTTCCAGCAAACCCCCGTTCGTTGATCGAAACACGCCTTGTTTCCGCAAGAGCGAAACTGCGATTGCTTCGTGAATGGTTAGCCAAAGCTCCCCCAAAAAATAACCGCGATGAAAGTGTCGGAGCGTTTGTGGAACGACATTTTGGGCCCGAACCATTGAACTATGGGGTCGATCCGTTTGTTTCGGGCATCTATGCGGGTGATCCTCACCGGCTTTCTCTACGCCATACGTTTCCAGTGCTGCAAGAGCTGGAAAGAGAGTATGGAAGTGTGATAAAGGGGGTAATGCGAAGAGCAAAGGAGCGAAAGCTGGAAGGGAAAGAGAGGAAGAAACGGACGCTCTTTTCGTTTCGCAAAGGGCTTCAATCGTTGCCACAGGCCATCGAACAGAGATGGAAGGAAAAGATAATTATCGGTGTTGATATAAAACCGTTGGAACGGAATGAAGAAGGATGGCGAGTTGTTGCGGTTCGTGAAGGTGGAATCGAGGCCATCAGGGCGGAGAACGTGATACTTGCCCTGGATGGGAGAGGGGCAGCCGAAATAGTGGGGCCGATAGATGCAATGCTGTCGGAGCAACTGGGAAAGATTGAGTATGCCTCCATTGCGGTCGTCTCTCTTCTTTATGACCGCTCTGCTGTCGCTCATTCTCTTAATGGGTTTGGACTTCTGGTCCCCAGCGCTGAGAAACGGGATATTCTTGGTGTTATCTTTTCATCAACCATCTTTCCCTCACATGCATCTGAAGGAAAGGCTCTCCTCACAGTCTTCATCGGAGGAGTACGACGACCTGAACTGGTTGATTTGAGCCAAGAGGAATTGATTCAGCTTGCACATCATGAGACCGCTGATGTTCTCTCGATAGGCTCAGGATCAATCGAAGCAGAAGTAACAAACTGGAGAATGGCGATACCCCAATACAACGTTGGATATGATGAAATCCTTGCCGGGATTGAAGCTGCGGAGGAGCGGAATCCAGGTCTGTATCTTCTTGGAAGCTATCGTAACGGAGTATCTATTCCCGATTGTGTGAAGAACGGATACTTGCTTGCGAAGAGGTTGAAGGAGGATAGGAAGTAGGAGGTAGAATATAGGGTGGATGGCTGTAGATCCTACCTTCTATCTCTTAACTTCTCAGAGTACTTTGTGGAGCACAGCAACTACTCTATGAGCAATAATTTTGATCTGATACATCGTCCACGTCGTCTTAGGCGAACCGAGGGCATTCGTGATCTTGTTCGAGAGACCCGACTCGATCCTGCCAACTTTGTCTATCCTCTCTTTATTATACATGGAAATGGGATTCGTCGTGAAGTACCTTCGATGCCAGAAGTCTTCCAGCTTTCAGTTGATGAAGGAGTCAAGGAATGTGAGGAGTTAATGGCTCTCGGGGTCAAAAGCATTATCCTCTTCGGTATACCGGAGACAAAAGATGCAAAAGGAACCGGAGCCTATGCCGATGATGGGATTGTGCAGCGAGCGATACGGGCGATCAGAGATGCGGTTCCGGATATCACAATCATTACCGACGTCTGCCTCTGTGAATATACCGATCATGGTCATTGTGGATTGCTGGATGGAGAGGAAATAGTGAACGATGATTCAGTGGCTCTCTACGTTCAGACTGCTCTTTCCCACGCTGCTACAGGTGCGGACATTATTGCGCCTTCCGATATGATGGATGGTCGGGTTGGGGCAATTCGTGACGGACTTGACGCAAGCAGTTTTCAGCACATCCCTATCATGTCCTATGCCGTCAAGTATGCCAGCAGTTTTTACGGACCTTTTCGGGATGCAGCCGATTCCGTTCCCAGTTTTGGTGATCGACGTTCGCATCAGATGGATCCGGCGAACTTCCGCGAGGCGATGCGCGAAGCTCAGCTTGATCTTAACGAGGGGGCTGATATCCTGATGGTGAAACCCGCAATGCCAAATCTCGATATTATTCACGAGTTGCATCAAACAATCGACGTTCCCATTGCTGCATATCAGGTCTCAGGCGAATATGCTATGATTCATGCTGCAGCTCGCAATGGCTGGCTCGATCTTGAGCAGACAATGGTTGAATCGCTGACCTGCATCAGGCGTGCAGGGGCGTTAATTATTCTGACATACTTTGCCAAACGAATGGCACGATTTCTCCATTCGTAAGGTTACTTGGCTATGATCCCTCTTCTCAGAACTGAAAAAACCTTATTTCGTTATCTTATTATTTCCTGAATTAGTCGAAAGGACTTCTTTTGTACACAAGTATAGACCAATCAATCGAGATCCTTGATCGATCTCGCCATTCGGATTACAAGGCTGAGTTGGCTAAAGATGTTTGCAGGGGACTCGAGCGTTTTCCCAAAGAGCTTTTCCCAAAGTATTTCTACGATGAGCGTGGATCAAAACTCTTTGAGCAGATCACAGAACTACCGGAATACTATCAGACTCGAACCGAACGTGCGTTGCTTGAGTCGATTGCTCCTGAACTTGCCGGAGAGTATTCGTTTACCGAAATGATCGAGTTCGGTTCCGGTAGCTCAGCCAAAACGCGTCTTCTGCTTGATAACATGACAAGCGTGGGTTTGCTTGAGCGATACGTTCCGATAGATGTCAGCAGAGATTTCCTGGTGGCAACCGCCGAGCAACTTGATGTCCACTATCCGATTCATGTGACTCCGGTTGTTGGTGACTTCCTCGACGGGCTTGAACATATTGAGCGATCAGGCCCTGCTCTTGTCATTTTTCTTGGTGGTACAATCGGCAATCTTTATCGAAACGATGCCGCTTCATTTCTCTCCAAAATTGCCGAAGGTATGGGAGAAGAGGATGCGCTTCTGATGGGAGTTGATCTTGTCAAGGACCCATACCTGCTTCATTTGGCCTACAACGACTCGCAAGGAATCACTGCAAAGTTTAACAAGAATGTTCTGCACGTTCTGAATCGTGAACTTGGTGGATGTTTTGATCCCGATTCCTTCTGTCATTATGCCTTCTATAATCCCGACGATACACGGATTGAGATGCGGTTAGTCAGCGGAATCAATCAATCCATTCCGATCAACCATCTTGACATAGAGGTGATGTTTGAAGAAGGAGAGTCTATCCTTACAGAGATTAGCCGAAAGTTTACAAAAGCATCTGCGGAACGATTGTTAAAGGATGCAGGGCTAAGAATGACAAAGTGGTGGAGCGATTCAGAGAAGTTGTTTGGATTGCTTCTTGCCAGGAAGAGGTGAGCATGTGAGTTTTCTGTCCAAAATGATCATGCAAAAGATGCAAGAAGAAGAGAGGCAAAAAGAGTCTGGTGAGAGTTGTTCTTACCGGTGAAACTATCTATGTCAATGCAAAGAGCGAAACTTGAAGTGAGCGATCTCTATCAACATCTTGTTGATGAGGTCTTTCTTCCGTATAAAGCCAACGAGGATCGTGTCGGAATCGAAGTGGAATTCTTCCCCATGCTTCTCTCTCACCTTAATACTGGTGCAGCACAGCCCAAGAGGAATGAGGGATCAGGTTTTATGGGACTCTATCCCTGGCTGTTGCTTCTAGCAGATCGGCATGGGTGGAAACCTGCATCTGTAGAGTCTTCAGCAGCAATTGCTTTTGTCCTTCCGAAAGGGGGAAGGGTGATGCTTGAGCCCGGAGGACAGATTGAGTATAGCACGTTGCCACGCAAAAGGTATCAAGATGCTTTGTCGGATGCGGAGGAGTTTGAACAACTTCTTACCGATGAAGGGAGGGGAGTTGGCCTGACATTTCTTGCAGAGGGATTCAACAGTCGTCTCGGGAGTGCAACGCCCCGCCTCATTGTAGAGAAGCCGCGATATCTGCTCATGGACAAGCATTTCGCAGAAATTGGTCCGTATGGACGGATGATGATGCGACAGACCTGTGCAACGCAGATCAACCTTGATTTCGGAGCTCCGGAAATTGCGACCGAACGATGGAAACTCGCTAACCTTGTTGCTTCCCCATTGAACGCTCTTTTTGCCAATTCGCCACATCTTCTCGACGAAACGTGCCGTCCCAGCTTTCGCTATGAAATATGGCGACGGACCGATCCTTGCCGCACAAATTTCCCACAAGAGGCTATACATTCCCTGAATCCGGCCGAAGCCTATCTCCGCTTCGCGCTCGATGCCTCAGTTCTTGTTATCTCCGATGAGATTGATGGTTTTCGGTCTCCTGATCACCCGATGACTTTCCATGAGTGGATGACCGAAGGTGAACGGAGCTATCCTGATATTGACGATTGGTGCGTCCACCTGACAACTCTTTTCCCTGATGTAAGGCCACGTGGGTTTATCGAGATTCGCTCAATAGACGCCCTCTCAACTCACGAACGACATGCTGTTGTGGTGTTGACGACAGGATTGCTATACAACAACAAACTTCGCCGGAGAGGACTGGAGTTATTGAAGGATCCAGTAACTCTCTCGCAAGCTGAACCGACTGCGAGTTGGGAAAATCGATACAAAGTTGGACAGAAGTTGTTGGAGATAGGGCTTGAGGAACTGGAGTCTGACGAATTGATCTGGTATCACGAGGAGTATGCTGTCTGTGGCAAAACTCCGGCTGATTCAATGGTAGAGCTCATAGATGCTTGATTTTATTATCAAGCTCTAAAGGCGTTGATATGTTTCGGACGAAAGAAACATTTTTCGACATTTCCTTTTTGTAATGTCTCGCTCAAAGCAGCTCGCTCCTGCATCAGTCTTTATCCCGTCCTGTATCTGTGTTGATCTGTAGGAATCGACTCAAGAAACGAGACCATCACACGTATCAGTCTTTATCCCGTCCTGTATCTGTGTTCATCTGTGTTCCCGATATTGTTAGCTTTACACTCTTTCGACGAAATACCGAAACTCCGGTATACTGTCGTTCACCCGGCCGTAGTACATTGAATCAATAGTACAACGTTCATATAGCTGACCACAACAGAATATGGCCGATCACAATTTTGACATTGTCGTTATCGGAAGCGGACCGGGCGGGTATATTGCTGCCATCCGAGCCGCTCAACTTGGAAAGAAAGTAGCAATCATTGAGGCCGACCGACTTGGTGGCGTTTGTCTGAACTGGGGATGTATTCCAACCAAAGCTCTCCTAAAGAATGCAGAACACAAGCACTTCCTGAACGAAGCAGGTGATTGGGGTTTCTCAGTTAATGAGGTAAGCGTTGACTTCGCGAAAGTGATTGGCCGCAGCCGTGACGTTGCCGATCAGAATTCTTCCGGTGTTAGCTTCCTGATGAAGAAGAACAAAATTGAAGTCTTCATGGGATGGGGCTACATCGTCAACCCGAACACAATTGAAGTGCGGGACAGCGATGGCAAAGCGACTGAAAAACTCAATGTGCAGTCGGTAATTGTTGCCACAGGAGCAAGCTCCCGCATCCTTCCCGGCCTCGAGGTAGATTATAAGAAAGTAATTACCTCGAAGGAGGCTCTTACACTTGAGAAGCTACCCGAATCGTTGATTATAATCGGTGCCGGCGCTATCGGTGCAGAGTTTGCCTATTTCTACAATGCTTTTGGCACAAAAGTGACAATGATTGAGTATCAGCCGAGTATACTTCCGGTTGAGGATGAGGATGCTTCTAAAGAGGTTGCGCGTGCCTTCAAAAAACAGGGAATAACCGTTCGTGGAGGAACAAAGGTTATTTCTGCGAAGGCAAAAGGGAGTGGCGTTGAGGTTGTTGTCGAAAATAGCAAGGGTGAGCAAGAGAGACTAAAGGCTGATATAGCACTTAATGCTGTCGGTGTGACAGGAAATATTGAAGGATTCGGATTGGACAACATCGGTGTTGAAATCGAACGCGCTCACATCAAGGTCGATGAGTTTATGCGGACCAACGTTCCGGGCGTATATGCAATTGGTGATGTTGTCGGAGCTCCCTGGCTTGCCCATGTTGCCTCGATGGAGGGCGTTATTGCTGCGGAGCATATTGCCGGTCATGCCGAACAGGGTATGGACTACGGCAATATCCCGGGCTGTACGTATTGCCAGCCACAGGTTGCATCGATTGGTATGACTGAGAAGGCCGCGCGCGAGGCAGGGTATGAGGTGAAGATTGGCAAGTTCCCGTTCAAGGCGAGTGGCAAGGCGCGAGCGATTGGTCATCCCGACGGATTTGTGAAACTGGTGATCGATGCAAAGTATGGGGAGATTCTTGGTGGTCATATCGTCGGTTCCGAGGCGACCGAGATGATTGCCGAGATTGGTCTCGGTCGTGCTGCCGAAGCAACTGGCATGACAGTTCACCGGACAGTTCATGCTCATCCGACACTTTCTGAAGCAGTGATGGAAGCGGCAGCCGATGCCTACGGGGAAGCGTTGAACATGTAGTCTTAATTCAAAATCTTTTCGCCGTAGGAGAATAAAAAGAGAATGGTGGGTAGCAGATAGAAAGTAGAATATCAGGGTTCAGACTTCCCTGTCTATGATATTCTTCTTACTGCCTTCTTTAATACTCATTGATTCAATGAATATGTGTAGATACCTTGTCTATATCGGCAAGCCGGTACTTGCAAGCGAGTTGCTCTACAAGCCACAGCACTCGCTGATTGAGCGGCAGTCAATCGGAGCACAAGAAATGTCGATTCCGATTAACGGAGATGGATTTGGTGTGAGCTGGTATGACTTCGAGCTGGATGATGAGCCGTGCCAATTCCGTTCGGTTCGTCCTTCCTGGAGCGATCAGAATCTGCGGTTTCTGGCGAAGAAGATTAAGTCGCCGATGACCTTTGCACACGTCCGGGCTGCGGCGCCTGGCTATTCGATCGATGAAATTAACTGTCACCCGTTCGTTCATGGCAAGTTGACCTGGATGCACAATGGCGTGGCGCTTGGTTTCAAGAAGATCAGACGGAGGCTCCTGAGAGACTTGAAAGACGAGGCTTATGACGCGATTCATGGTTCAACTGACTCAGAACATCTCTTCGGTCTCTTTCTCAACCAGCTTGAAGACCCGAACGGTCCGGTTACCACCGAGGAGATGGTTCAGGCAATGTTGAGCATGTTTGAGAAACTCGACACCCTTCTGATGGAACACGATATCAAGGAACATTCCTATCTGAATCTCTGTGTCTCGAATGGTAGAGCCGTAATTGCCACCCGCTACACAACCAATCCTCGCGTTCAACCAGCTTCACTCTATTATATGTTTGGGAAAAACTACGTTTGCGATGAGTATCGCTGTTTTATGGAGCCTGATGAAGGACAGAGTGAGGCCATTATCATTGCTTCGGAACCCTTTACTGCCGTGAAATCTGACTGGGTTAAAGTTGGCCGGAATTCAATGATTATTGTTGATGAAGACCTTTCGATCCGCTTTCAGGATATCGAGATGTCGTTCGAGCACGCAGGATTTGTCTTCCAGTAAATTCAGTATCTCTCTGAAGTAGTAGAATCAAAAATGCAAAATTGAAAGGGGCAGAGGGGTAGCCTCATCTTTCTTAACTTTGCGACTTCAGTTTTTGGATTCGGCCTTTTGAATGTTCAATTGATATGGCATCAACGTTACTGCCTTTCATTCTTTTGTTGCCGTTTGTCGGGTTTCTGTTGAACGGTTTGCTTGGAAAAAAGATTGGATCAGAAAAGGCGATCGGCACTATCGGAACGGCGGTGGTCGCTCTTCCGTTTGTATTCGCTGTAGTTCTTTTCTTCGAGATGTTGGGGGCGCCTCCTGAAGGGCGTACAATGCACGTTACACTCCTTTCGTGGATTGCTGCCGGTGACTTTTCGGTCGACTTCGCCTATCAACTCGATCAGCTTTCGATGATCTTTCTTTTGATTGTCACCGGCGTTGGCTCGTTGATCCATCTCTACTCGATTGGATATATGCACGGCGATCGAGGCTTCTTCCGATTCTTCTCCTACCTGAACCTCTTCATCTTCATGATGCTCAACCTTGTCCTTGCCGACAACTTCCTTGTGACGTTCCTTGGTTGGGAAGGGGTCGGACTTTGCTCGTTCCTGTTGATTGGGTTCTGGTATGATCGCGAGTTTGAAGGGACGGCAATCAAGTGGACGGGGGACGCTGCAAAGAAAGCCTTTGTCATGAACCGGATCGGCGATCTCGGAATGCTGATCGGGATGTTTATTCTCTTCAGTCAATTTGGAACATTGAAGTATGCTGAGATTGCAAGCGGACTTCCAGGTTCAATGTCTGCAGAAATGATGACGATTGCAACGCTCTGCCTTTTTCTCGGAGCCTGTGGTAAATCTGCGCAGATCCCTCTCAGCGTCTGGCTTCCGGATGCTATGGCCGGTCCAACACCGGTATCTGCGCTGATCCATGCCGCAACGATGGTGACCGCCGGTATCTTTCTTGTTGCTCGCAACGCCGCTCTCTTCTCCATGTCTCACACAACGATGGCCATCGTTGCAGGTGTGGCGGTCACAACCGCCCTGATTGCCGCAACGGTCGGGCTGGTGCAAAATGACATCAAGAAAGTCCTGGCATACTCAACGGTGTCGCAGCTTGGGTTCATGTTCGTTGCTCTCGGTGTTGGAGCCTGGACTGCGGCAGTATTTCACGTAATGACCCATGCATTCTTCAAAGCGCTTCTCTTCCTCGGCTCAGGATCTGTGATTCACGGAATGCACGAGGAGCAGGATATGCAGAAGATGGGTGGGTTGAAGAAGTATATGCCACAGACGTATAAGACCTACGTAATTGGTTCTCTCGCAATTGCGGGAGTTATTCCCTTTAGTGGATTCTTCTCTAAGGACGAAATCCTTGCCAGTGCTTTCGCAAACGGCAATGCAATCCTTTGGGGAGTAGGAGCATTGGCTGCTTTCTGTACAGCCTTCTACATATTCCGGTCAGTCTTTCTCGCCTTCCACGGCGAGGAACGATTTGATCATACGCACGTTCATCCGCATGAGTCTCCGGCAACAATGACGATTCCACTCTGGATACTTGCTGTGTTAGCCACCGTAGGTGGATTCCTTGGATTGCCTATTGTTCTTGGAGAACACGTTCATGTGCTTCATAACTGGTTAGAACCGGTCTTTGCACAGGCCTCTGCAAACATGCACGGCCACCATCTTTCGCACACTCTCGAGTGGATATTGATGGGAGTCTCTCTTTCGATTGCGATACTCGGCATCTTCCTCGCCTATAGAATGTATGTGAAAAGACCGGAACTCTCCGATCGCTTTGCCGGTAGTTTCAAAGGTCTCTACAAACTCCTCTGGAACAAGTGGTATGTCGATGAGGTCTATGAAGAAGCCGTTGTGAAACCAGTCTGGAAAGCTTCCAAGAGCGTACTCCTGAAAGGAGTGGATAAAGGAATAATTGATGGAACATTACACGGCCTGGCGAAGCTGACGGGCGAGGCATCAAATCTGTTCCGCAAAATTCAAACAGGTATAGCGCAACAATACGTACTGGTCTTTATGATCGGTATTCTGGTGGTTATCGGGTGGTTGGTGTTTGGTGGAGGATGAGAGACATCAGATGATAGAGGTCAGACCTCAGACGAAAGATCTCAGAGGAAATGTCAATAGTGCGTATATACTGATAACTGATGTCTGACGACTAAACGATCGAGCAAAACTGCATGCAATAATCATGATTCTTCTCGCGACACTTTTCATACCTCTTCTCGTTGCCGGTATCATGATACTGATTCCGGGAGCACAGGGAAAAACCCATCGAACCCTTGCGGCGGTTGGAACCGCGGCTGCCTTTCTGGTTTCACTTGTACTCTGGTTTCAGTACGACAGCACCAACGCAGCCTTCCAGTTTGTTATCGACTATCCTTGGATTACATCGCTTGATGTCGGCTTCCGGTTCGGTCTGGATGGAATGTCGCTTCTATTGGTTCTGCTGACGACCTTTATGATGACGATTGCTGTTCTCTCAAGCTGGGAATCAGTGCGGGATCGTGAGAAGCAGTACTATATCTGGATGCTCATTCTTGAGTTCGGCATGTTGGGGGTCTTTATGGCGCTTGACACGTTCCTCTTCTACATCTTCTGGGAGCTTGTCCTGATTCCAATGTACTTCCTGATCGGTGTCTGGGGAGGGAGGGATCGCATTTATGCCTCGATGAAGTTCTTCATCTACACGATGGGAGGCTCTCTGCTGATGTTGGTTGCAATCATCTGGCTCGGTGCATATGCAGAAGGTTCAGGAGGCTTTACAACCGACCTGCAAAAGTTGATGTCGATTGCACCTAATACTGCTCTCGATGCGCAGAAGTGGCTTTTCCTTGCCTTTGCGCTCTCTTTCTGTATCAAGGTTCCAGTCTTTCCGCTTCATACCTGGTTACCCGATGCCCATACACAGGCGCCAACGGCCGGTTCAGTAATCCTTGCTGGTGTGATGCTGAAGATGGGGACGTATGGTCTGATCCGCTTCAACTTGCAGTTGTTCCCGCAATCATCCCTCCACTTTGCGGACTTTATTTCGGTTCTTGCCGTGATCGGTATCATCTATGGTGCGCTCCTCGCAATGGTGCAAACCGACGTAAAACGACTGGTTGCTTATTCGTCAGTTGCTCACCTAGGCTTTGTCACGCTCGGAATCTTCTCAATGACAACCGAGGGGGTACAGGGAGCGGTAATCCAAATGGTCAACCATGGACTTTCAACAGGAATGCTCTTCCTTCTGGTTGGCTATATCTATGATCGGCGGCATACACGTCAGATGTCGGACTTCGGTGGTCTTGCCCGTTCAATGCCGGTCTACGCAACCTTCTTTGCCATTGCAGTCTTTGCATCGGTCGGCCTTCCAGGTCTGAACGGATTTGTTGGTGAGTATCTCACATTGATTGGTGCCTTTACATCACAACATCTTTCCACAACCTGGTTTGCAATTCTTGGGGCAACAGGTGTGATCTTCGCCGCAGTCTATCTGCTGATCCTTTTCCAGCGAATGTTTTTCGGGCCGATAACACATCCGGAAAACGAGAAAGGGAAGATCAAGGATTTGAGCAGGTTGGAGACCGGTATTCTTGTTCCCATAGTCATCTTCATTGTCTGGATTGGCATACACCCAAACACCTTCCTCCATGTAAGTGAAGCCTCATCGCGGGCAGTAGTCGGAGTGGTGGAGGAGCTAAGCGGATCAACAGACTATACTGCTGAGGTTCAGGAAAGGAAGAGTGGGCAGGCCATTGCTGATGAGGGTTCGGAGAATCGGGCTGTTCCAACTTCCGGACCAATGCCAGAGGAAACAGAAGGGGAGAGCGCTCCGGGAGCACAGGTTCTGGCTCCGCCGCCAGTTGTTCAACCAGAAGGTGGTCAATAGAGAGCAACGAGTATAGCAAACATCATACTAGTATGTCGGAACACGATTTTCTTGCAATAGCTCCAATTACGACGGTCGCAGTCTTTTCCCTGATTGTGATGCTGGTCGATGCGCTCGTCAAAAAGAACACGTCGCTCATGCAGACGCTTTCGGTTGTTGGCCTACTTGGTGGCATTGGTGTTGCAATTTGGACGTTGCCGAAAAGCCTGAACGGATTTAACGGGCTTGTTGCCGGTGGAGGGATGACCAACCTCTTCGATATCCTTTTCTGTTCAGCCGGAATCCTGACTGTTTTCCTGGCCAAGGATTATCTGGAGCGACTCGGTGGACACTTTAATGAGTTCTATACGCTCCTTTTGATGGCAACCTCCGGAGCCATGCTGATGGCTCATGCCACTGACTTTATTACACTCTTTGTCGGCGTTGAACTGATGTCGATCTGTTTCTATGTTCTTGCCGGATTCCTGCGACGTCAGGTCCGCTCTAACGAGGCTGCGATCAAGTACTTTCTGCTGGGCGCCTTTGCCTCCGGTTTTCTCCTCTATGGCATGGCGTTGATCTATGGAACCGTTGGTGGTACAGGCTACGCCGATGTAGCTGCCAACGCTGCAACTGTTGAAATGCCTTTTATTTTCTGGGCGGGGGTTGCCCTTATGATTGTCGGTCTTGCGTTCAAAGTTGCTGCCTTTCCCTTTCATCAATGGGCGCCTGATGTCTATGAGGGAGCACCGACAGTCATTGCCGGTTTTATGAGCACGGCAGGAAAGGCAGCGGCTTTCAGCGCGTTCATTATCTTCCTAAATTCCGTTTACGGAAGTGGGGTGGAGGGTACTGACAGGGTGCAGATATTACTTGCTGTTCTCGCAGTCGGTTCGATGTTTATCGGGAATGTGACTGCCATTGCGCAGACGAATGTGAAACGAATGCTTGCCTACTCATCTGTTGCCCATGCAGGCTATATGCTGATCGGTCTGGCAGCTGGGAGCCCCGACGGGTCATTCGGTATTATCTACTATCTGATTGCTTATCTCTTCATGCAGCTTGGTGCATTTGCAATTGTTGGTCTGTTGGAAAACGAAAAGGGGTGCAATCTCACATTTGATGACTATAAAGGCTTGAGCAAACGACGCCCCGGTCTGGCTATGGTCATGGCAATTTTTATGTTTTCATTAACCGGAATTCCACCGTTTGCTGGCTTTTTCGGAAAGTATCAATTGTTCAAAGCAGCTATTGGGGCTGAGATGACGTGGTTGGCGATCTGTGGCGTTGTGGCGTCAGTCATTTCGGTCTGGTTCTACCTCGGACTTGTGATTGCTATGTTCTTTCGTGATAGTGAGGAGAAACAGGCAGAAGGGGGAACGCTTGGCGGTCTTTCAACTGCCGCCCTTGCGGTTGCAGTTGTCGGCACCCTTGTGATCGGCTTTTTACCGCAGGCGATATACGACTTGCTGTCATAGTCGGGTATAAACAGATTTCTCAGCCGCCGTCGTCAGGAAACTCCTTGTACGATGGCGGTTGCCGTTTGAGAAGATTTGTTCGATCCTCCTTACATTTCGACAAGCTGGTAGATAGTTCGAAACAAAACATCTACCTCAATATGGTCGTCATACTTTGTCGATGTTCTATATGTCCGGGCAGAAACGGAGTTCCATTACAAGAATATCACCTCCCGATTTGACAGATCGGGAAGAGCTTGTATTGCGCTATATCGTCCAGCACTATGTGCTGACGGCAAATCCGGTCGGTTCGCGGTATTTGTCGAAGCGGCTCGAAGAAGAATCGCTCTCGGCTGCTACGATTCGAAACGTGATGGCTGATCTGGAAGAGAAGGGATATATCACGCATCCTCATACCTCAGCAGGGCGTATGCCGACGGATTATGGATACCGGCTCTACGTCGATATGCTTGTGAGAATCGAGCGTTTAACGCAGGCTGAACAGCAGGAGATAAGAGAGGGAATTCATACCGATGTTTCTCACCCACACGTGATGAAAGAGACGTCACGGTTGATTGCCGCAATCTCGAATCAGCTTGGCATTGTTACTGCGCCTGAGATTCTTGGTGGAATCCTGGAGCGGATCGAGTTGGTGCAGCTTTCCAGTAGTCGTCTCATGGCTGTTCTCTCGCTTCGTGCTGGAATGGTGAAGACCGTGATGTTGGAAGTGCATGAAGAAATCTCGCGCGATAAAATTGAGATCCTGACAAACCTGTTGAACGAACGACTTACAGGCTTGACAATCGGCGAAATCAGGAACACATACAAGGATCGACTTGGTGATCTTGCAAGTCCGGGTGAATCTTCCGGTCTTATCAGATTTTTTCTTGATTCAGCCGAACGCATCTTTGATGACCAACTTGACGTAGAGCGTGTCCACGTTGTTCCGGCAAAGCAGATACTCCACCAACCGGAGTTTTCTTCGCCTGATCAGGTAAAAGGCATCGTTGAATTGATGGAGAACGAGGAGGTTGTTATTCATCTTCTTGAAGGATATCAGCCGGAGGCAAACGCTGTGCACGTGACAATTGGAACCGAGCATGAAGATGAAAGAATGGTTGACTACAGCTTGATTGCCACTCGCTACAAGATGGGTGAGACCTATGGCACTATCGGTCTGATCGGCCCTAAACGAATGAACTACGCACGCCTGATGTCTCTTGTGGGATATGTGGCAAATACATTGACAGCGCAGCTTGACGAACAATAACAACAATACATAGAACAACGAAGAGAATATGACAGAACGTGAAATTCCTATTTCAGATGAAAAGGAGGAAGGGATGTCTGAAGAACAGGTAAAACCGGAAGAGAGGAGTGAGCATCATGAGGAGTTGGCCGGAGTAGAGCATCATGTAGTTGAAGGCGTCGATCACGATGCTGTGGTCGAGATGCTTGAAAAGCGCATCCAGGAACTTGAGGGAGAGAACGAGACCCTTCGGGATCAACGGCTCCGCGCTATTGCCGATCTCGATAATACCCGTCGTCGTGCAGAACAGGATGTGATGACTACAGTCCAGTATGCAAACGAAGGTCTGCTTAAAAAGCTCCTGCCAATCGTTGATGACTTCGAACGTTCGGTCGAGAGCGCAACAGAAGAGCAGGGGACAGATCCCTTTGTTAAGGGGGTAGCGATGATCAGAAGCAAACTGGCAAAGTTGTTGGAAGAGGAGGGAGTTGAACGGATCGAGGCAGTAGGGCAGCCCTTCGATGTTGAGTTGCACGAGGCAATGATGCGCCAACCAAGTGACAAGCCAGAAGATATTATCTTGACTGAACTGGAACCTGGTTATACCTATAAAGGCAAAGTGATTCGACACGCAAAGGTGATTGTATCCGCAGGGGAATGAAACAAATGCATCGGAATAAGAATATTTTATGACTGAACGCGATTACTATGAAATCCTAGGCGTTGGTAAGGGAGCGCCTGAAGCGGAGATAAAGAGTGCCTACCGAAGGCTTGCGCTCAAATATCATCCGGATAAGAACCCTGATGATCCTGAGGCAGAAGCAAACTTCAAGGAGGCTGCCGAAGCGTACGCCGTCCTTTCCGACAAGGATAAGCGTGCACGATATGATCGATTCGGTCATGCAGGTGTGCGGGGTGGTAATGGTGGATTCGGCGGAGGATTCGAAGGCTTCTCGAACTTTGAGGATATCTTCGAGGCATTCGGTTTCGGTGATATCTTCGGTGGACGGCGTAGTAGCCGTGGAAGTGGTCCGACGTTCGGCCGTGTTTCTGGTAACGATATTCGGATTCGTCTTCCTCTCACGTTGGAAGAGATCGCTACCGGTGTTGAAAAGAGAGTTTCATTGAAACGGAAATCACGTTGTCCCGAATGTGATGGAAATGGAACGACGGCTTCAGATGGTCTTCTCAATTGCGATCAATGTGGTGGTGCGGGACAGGTGCGACAGATCTCTCGTTCTCTGTTTGGACAGGTTGCAAACATTGCTCCGTGCGGAAAGTGTCAGGGAGAAGGAAAGATTGTGGTGAAACCGTGTCGTCTTTGCGATGGTGAGGGGTGTGTTAGAAGCGAGGAAAAAGAGACGATAGAAATTCCGGCAGGGGTTTCCGATGGCAACTATCTGACGTTACGTGGTAAAGGAAATGCTGGCCTTCATGGAGGACCAAGCGGGGATCTGACCGTGTTGATCGAAGAACAAGAGCATGAACACTTCGTACGTAATGGCAACGATGTCATTTATGAACTGGGCCTCAGCTATCCTCAGGCAGCTCTTGGCAGCGAAGTGCCAGTCCCTACACTCTCGGGAACATCGATGATAGAGATCGAACCGGGGACACAGCCCGGGTCTCTTCTCCGCATGCGACACAAGGGTATTCCAGAACTAAACTCATCACGCGTCGGAGACCAGATCGTTCGTGTCTCGCTATCAGTACCAAAAAAATTGAATGATGAAGAACGGGAGATGCTGGAGCGACTGGCTGAGATGCCGAACATTAATGCCGGCAACTCAAAGGAAGGGAAGGGGTTCTTTGAGAGAATGAAGGAAGTCTTCTCGTGAATGAAAAATGCACCGCTCAAAAACGGGAAGATAGAAGGTAGTAGGTAGAATGTCGGGGCGTAGATTTCTCTATCTGTTCAGGGGCATTCCGGAGTAATGCAGGAGCAAGAGCATCGTTTTTAATTGAACCCAATGTCTTCTCTAAAACGCCTCTGGCCATATATCAGACACTATAAAGTTCGGCTTATCATTGGTCTGATTGCGGTCACAATCTCAAATGTTTTCACAGTTGCAGTGCCGAGAATCATCGGTACTACTATTGACCGACTCGATAAGCCCGATTCAGTCTTCGAAATGATCGAGGTGTATGTTATCGGGTTAAACAAGGCAATCGAGCAGGCCAACCCCGACGTCTTTTCTTCTTACGTCGCTTATCAGATGCAGGGTATTACTGCCGGGGAAATTGTGAACCAGGTTCTTCTGATTATTGCCCTCTCAATCCTTGCAGGGATCTTCCTTTTCCTTACACGCCAGATGATTATTGTCATGTCTCGACTGGTGGAACAGGACTTGCGAAATGATTTCATGAATCATGTGCAATCTCTCTCAATGCGTTGGTTCACAAACACCACAACAGGGGATATTATGGCCCTGGCAACAAACGATATCCCACGTGTTCGTGAGTTTGCCGGTCCTGCCTTGATGTATTCAGCAAATACGTTTACGACCTTCATCTTTGCCCTGGCTATGATGCTGGCCCTTTCGCCTGAGATTACATTGCTTGCATTGCTCCCTTTGCCGCTTGTCAGTTATACCGTCTACAAAATCGGAAAGAAGGTGCATGTCCTCTTTGGCCAGGTACAGGGGCAGTACGCAGATTTGACAAGCAATGCGCAGGAGAATATCTCGGGCGTTCGTGTCATTCGGGGCTACGTGCGTGAAGCCTATACAGAAAGCATGTTCGGAAAGTTGAGCGAACTCTATCGACTGAAGAACATGGAGTATATCAAGGTTGACGCCTTAATGTTGCCTGCAATGATGACCTTGATCGGGCTATCGCAGATTATCATCCTTGGTTTTGGTGGTGCTCAGGTGATGGCTGGAAGTCTGACTATCGGCGATATCACGCAGTTCGTTGCCTACCTCTCGCTATTGATCTGGCCAGTGATTGCTATCGGTTGGGTGACAAATCTGGTACAACGTGCGGCAGCAGCTATGAAGCGGTTGAATGCAGTCTTTGATTTGAAACCTGACATTGCTGACTCTTCACTGACCGATGGTGGAGTTACTGGGATCAGAGGAAAGATCGAGTTTCGGGATGTGACACTACAATATGAGACCGACATGCCTCCGGTACTCAACGATGTCAGCTTTACTGTCGATCCTGGAGAGACTTTTGCAATAGTCGGAACAACTGGTTCAGGAAAAAGTTCGATTGTCAATTTGATTGCACGGCTTTACGATCCGACTAAAGGCGATATCCTGATCGACAACAAGCCGATTGCTACGATTCCTCTTGATGTGCTCCGAACATCTATCGGAACGGTGACGCAGGAAACCGTTCTTTTCTCGAAGACGCTTGCCAATAATGTTCGTTTTGGCAGAACGGACGCCTCTCTTGAGGATGTCATTGGAGCAACATCCCTTGCACAGCTTCATGGAAACGTGGTCGATTTTCCGAAGGAGTATGATACTATGGTTGGCGAGCGTGGAGTGACGCTCTCCGGTGGACAGAAACAGCGCACATCGATTGCTCGTGCGGTTCTGCGTGAGCCCGATATCCTGATCCTTGATGATGCGCTTTCTGCTGTTGATACCGAGACAGAAGAACATATCCTGAGTGGTCTGCGTGACGTGATGAAAGATCGGACAACAATTATCATTGCTCATCGGATTTCAACTGTGAAGGATGCCGATAAAATTATTGTCCTTGAGGACGGAGGTATTGTTGAACAGGGCACGCACGAGGAGTTATTAGAGCTTGATGGGCGCTACGCTTTGACCTACGAACGCCAATTGCTGGAGCAGGAGTTGGAGGCGATGTGATAGGGAGATGCATTTATAGAACAATCGTTTCCAAATTGCGATCAGAATAATGGGCGTAAAAAACTTCTTGGAGGTATTATTCTTTCAGGTCTCTACCTTGCTGTTGTGCCGTTGGTGGGGGTCTTTTTCATGAAACATGTGTTTGTTTCTCCTTCAACAGTTAGTGAAGTTACATTCTACGACGACGCTCTGTGCTCACCCTATCGAATCAATGCATAAAAGAAGAAGGAAGCTGAGAAACAGCGATGTAAGTGAGTCTGTACGAGAGCGCCTCATGGTGGACTCCGTCAATCTTTCAGGCCATCGGCCTCTGTGATCACTTCCAGTCTGTACTTTTAGGTCACCGAAGGCGATACGGTTACTTCTCTGCCGGTATGAAGAAGCTCGCCTGCCGGATTCTACCACTTGTAGATGGCGCCTTCGCCAATCTCTGAGGCACTCAGCAGGCTACTCTCTCCCGGCGAAACCGCCAGGTCTGCCCCGGCATCGGCGTAAAACCTTAAGGGAGATTCCCGTCGAATCAAGCGCCCAAACGATGTGCGCTAACAAACAAAAATGATATTGATGATTAGACATCCCCCCAGCCGTACACGACTGGGCTAT
>JAGWAZ010000044.1:0-18956 GCA_021296135.1 Chlorobiota bacterium
ATAGAGCTGGTAATCAATTACGAAGAGCGAATAAAAAGGTACTATCACTATTAAATGACACAGTTAATTGAACACAACTGTCGAAGATTTGCTGAGTTGTAATAGTCACTACTAGTTTTTCACTACTCAGCATCTGCAACTCCTGACTTCTAACTTCTAACTACTATCCATTAACCACTATCTGTTATCTAATAACCATTTGATCAACCGTTCCCATCCACCAATCTCTGGTCAGATACTCACAGCCAGGAATCTCGCATTTGAGAGAAAGTATCTCTCGAACGGCATGCCACTCTACCTTGTTCAACATGACGCACAATCTCTTCTCACTCTGCGAATTGTTCTACGGAGTGGGGCAAGGGATGATGGGGAGTTTCCTGGTCTCGCGGATATGACCTGCGACCTTCTCTCTACCGGTGCAGGAGAGCGTAATGCAATCACTTTTGCTCGCGATGTTGAGTTGTTTGGCGCCGATCTGGGCACCGCTGCCGGTCGTGATGAGATCAGACTGGAACTTGGTGTGCTAAGTCGTTTTTTCCCTTCGGCTGTCACCCTTGCTGCCGATATGGTCTTCCGCCCCCGGTTTGCTCCTGAAGAGACGGAACGGGAACGTAAACTGAAACTGGCAATAATTAAGCAGAACCGCTCTGATCCGGATTGGCTTGCCATTACAACTCTCAGGAAGTTGATCTATGGTCCCACTCCTTACGGTCACCCGATTGATGGTGACGAACGCTCTGTCAGATCGATTACTACAAAAGACTGTCAAACCTTTCATGCAGCCACGTTTGTCCCCGACAATGGATTTTTTGTCCTTGCCGGCAACATGAGGGAGAAGGAAGCGATTCAACTACTGGAAGAGAAATTTTATGGTTGGCCGGGTTCCGGATTTTCTTTGGCCAGGAGCCCTCTCATGCCGGTCCGTGACAGACCTCGGATCGTTATCGTACATCGCCCAGGCTCTGCTCACAACGCTATCAGAATTGGACGTCTTGGCGTGGCGCGAGGAGATGCCGACTTCACAACGCTACGCCTGCTGAACACGCTCTTCGGCGATTACTTCAACAGCAGACTAAATACTCTGCTGCGTGAGTCAATGGGATATACGTATGATGCCTGGTCGAATATGGAGGGGACACTTGATCCGGGACTTTTCGCAATCGGCACCTCGGTTCGGGGCGATCGCGTTGGCAAGACTATCAAGGCAATCTTTAGAGAACTTGACCGGATAGCCTCGGAGCCGGTCTCCCTTCAAGAACTTGATATCGTCAAGGGCTACATCTCCGGGCGTCAGGTACTGGCATCAGAAACTCCGGAGCAGATTGCTGATATGGTTACCACTATTGCGCTCCATAACCTTCCTCATGATTACTACAGCCGAACAATCGAACATATACAAAGTCTGACGCCGGAAGAGTTACTCGGTGTTGGAAGTCGATATATGCGCTCTGATGAAATGACGATTGTAGTTGCCGGAGATGCCGGTGCGCTGCAACCGCAATTGGAGGAGTTTGGAAAGGTGGAGATAGTCGATAGCCGTTTGGGTTGCATCAGGCCCAGATACCTTCTCTCACACCACTTCTAACTTCTGACTTCTCATGTGAATCACAAGCAGTGATAGAAAACAGCTGGAAGCCGTTCTCTCCTGCGAGAATCACTCGCATCACCGCGCTAAAGCACGGTGCCAATAACAATATGAACTTCTAACTAATGCATTATTGTCTTGCAAAAATTCATATCATTCTCTCGATTCTTGTTTGTCCGGAAATCAAAAGGTAGTATGAGACAGAGCAGACTTGTTCACCCCAAACACTACTATCCATTAACCACGATCTACGATCTATGTCAACGACATTTCGCGCTCTGATAGTTGAAGAAAACCCCGATGGCATCCCGAACCGCTACATCGGTAGCCACAGCACTGACGATCTTCCGGCAGGTGATGTGTTGATTCAGGTTGCCTACTCCGGTCTGAACTACAAAGATGCCCTCTCTGCTTCGATCCACAAAGGAATCACGCGTTCCTATCCACACACACCTGGTGTTGATGCTTCAGGTACCGTTGTTGAAAGCAACGATGATGAATTCAAGCCAGGGGATCGTGTTCTTGTAACCGGATACGATCTTGGCATGAACACAGCCGGAGGATTCGGCGAATACATCCGTGTCCCGGCCGACTGGGTTGTGCCGGTTCCCGAAAGTCTAGACCTTCGTGAGGCAATGATCTTCGGCACAGCCGGATTCACCGCTGCACTTTCAATCTACCGTCTTGAACTGCATGGACTCACGCCGGGGGGTGGCGATGTAATCGTCACCGGAGCAACGGGAGGCGTGGGGAGTATGGGAGTAATGATGCTCGCTGCATCTGGTTATCGGGTTGTGGCCTCAACCGGAAAGACCGATCAGGCCGACTACCTTAAGAGGCTTGGTGCGGCCGAGATTATCCATCGGGACGAGATCAACGACACCTCGGGTAAGCCCCTTCTCAACCGTCGCTGGGCCGGAGGGATTGATACGGTCGGGGGCAATCCGCTGGCACGGCTCCTTGCAGCGATGGAGTACGAAGGCGGGATCGCTGTCTGCGGGAACGTTGCCAGTGTCGACTTTAGCACAACGGTCTACCCCTTTATCCTGCGTGGGGCCGCCCTGATCGGCATCAACTCCGCCACAACACCGATGCCACTGCGTCGCGAGCTCTGGAAACGCATAGCATCAGAATGGAAGAGCGAGCATCGGGAAGAGATGGCAAACGATGTGACGCTGGAAGAGTTGAACGACGAGATCGAACGGATTCTGCGAGGCGAGCAACGTGGGCGCGTAGTGTTGGGGCATGGGAGATAAAATCTTTGAAACGGCTTGAAGCTGTCAGCTTGATAGCACTCTCCCCCCTCTCCTTGTCCCCCCTCTCAGTAAGCAGGCAAGATACCTGCGCTCCACATCACAAATCAGTCCATCTCGAGATGGTCAAATCCGGCCCCATCAACAAGCTCCTGGTCTTTCAGGGCTTCATGGAAGAGACGGAGCATCGGAAGCGTGGTGCCGATGGAACTGTATCCGCCATCATGGTAGAGGTTCTGCATCGTGACTTTGCGCGTCAGATCACTCAGGAGCGTCACAACATAATTGGCACACTCGGCTGCTGTTGCGTTCCCGAGCGGAGAGGTGCGGTCGGCGAACTCGAACATCTTGTCGAAGTTGTCGATGCCACTGCCGGCGCGGGTTTGCGTTGGTGACTGTGAGACGGTGTTGATGCGGATGCCATGGGTGGCAAGGCGGCTGCCATAACTCCTGACGATTGATTCGAGGAGCGCCTTGGCATCTCCCATATCAGAGTATGTGGAGTAATTTCGTTGTGCAGCAATGTAGCTCATCGCAACAATGCTGGCGCCGTCGGCAATTGCCTTGTTCTCAAGCGCGGCCGTCATCATCTTGTGAAGCGAAATCGCAGAGACGTCGAGCGTTCGCAAATACCAATCGTAGTTCAATTGACGATAAGGCTTCCCCTTCCGAATATTTTGCGACATGCCAATCGAGTGCACAATAAAGTCAACCTCTCCCATTTCCTCCTTGACCCGGGTGAAAAGTTCTTTCAATTCATCCATGTTGGTGGCATCACAGGGAATAACTGAAGCCTCGCCACACGCTTCAGCAAGATCATCGAGCGTGCCAATTCGTAACGCTACAGCCACGTTGCTCAAGGCAAGACTGGCCCCCTCACGATAGGCTGCCAACGCAATCTGCCAGCCAATACTGCTCTCATCGAGCGCACCAAAGACGACCCCCTTTTTCCCCTTCAGTAGACCATAACCCATGTCTGTTTCCCCTTTTGCTCTCTGTTGATCTGCCATTCTTCTCTTTACTAACGTTTAATCCAGGAAAGACTCGAAAAATACATAGAAATAGAAAAGCAACGTTCCTCTGCAGTTTCTTTTAAGTCTTCTTTAAGAGAACCGCAGATAATGGTTTGAATTCGATAACACCGTTGCCACAATATCACAGGGAAACCCGGAATTTGCTGTCGTTCTTTCACCCTAAACTTTTGCCGGCTCTCCTACCGCGCCATTAGCTTTGGGGGGTTGAGATTATGCTTTTGATCAGGCAACTGATCTTCCAGGGGGTGACACAGTACTCGTCTACTTCCGTACTCAGGAATTTGGACAAGATACCCGGTTCTCGATTGTCGTTTTTGGTCGACCAACGAAGTGATCTGAGCGCAACATAGAAAGTTTGTATCCGTAGAGGACAACCGTTCCGTATATTCACAACGGAGCAGTTGTCCTCTTTTTTTGATTGAACCTTTTGAATTTTTACCTAACAACCTATGGCTATTAAACGCACGTATTTTCCCGATATCAGCTCAAAAACGTGGCAACATCCTGCCGATCGCGCTGCCCTTGCGGCACTGAAGAAGGTACCAGGACTTGATACTATACTCCAGAAATTTGTCGGCGGAACAACAGAGCGTTCGCTTCGACTGATGCACCTTGCATCGGCAGTTCGCGTTACCGAGAATCAGTTTCCGAAGGTTCACAAGCTTCACAGGGAGGCTTGTGCGATCTTCAACCTGGAAAAAATACCGGAAGTCTACATTGCCCAAACTCCAATTCTGAACGCAAGCGCAGTCGGTGTCAATAATCCTTTTATCGTTCTGAACTCTTCAATGATCGATGCGTTGGATGAAGAAGAACTTCTCTGCGTCCTTGGTCACGAGCTTGGGCATTGCGTAAGTGGCCATGTTCTGTACAAAACTCTCCTTGCTATGCTCATACAGTTCTCTCTCTACTTTGTCAATATTCCGCTCGGGAACATTTCATTGATGGCAATTATTGCCGCCCTTCGTGAGTGGGATCGCAAGAGTGAGCTCTCAGCAGACCGAGCTGGATTGTTAGTTGTGCAAAACCCAGAAGTTTCATACAAATTGCTCATGAAGATGGCGGGTGGACCACGCATCGAGGAGATGGATACAAACGAGTTCTTCCTGCAAGCTGCCGAGTATGAGAAAGGTGGCAACATCATCGACAGTATCTATAAACTGATGAACCTTCTGGGTCGTTCCCATCCGTTCGCGGTTCTGCGTCTTACGGAGCTGAAAACATGGGTTGACAACGGCAGCTACGGAAAAATCCTCGGAGGAGACTATATCCATACTGATGAAGCTGAAAGAAGAACTGCACAGCAGGAGTTTCAGGAAGCAAAAGAGCAGTACAAGCAGGATATAAACTCATCGGAAGATCCTCTTGCCGACATTGCCCTTGTTATGATGGGAGCAGCCGGAGCGGCAACCGACAAGGCAAAGGAAATGTTTGACACGATTTTCGGGAAGGGCAACGGGGATGGAAAATAAGAGGAAGAAGATACAATACAGGATCGTATGTCTTCCACCTTCTATCGAAACGCATCCACATGGTGCCGGATTTCCGGTCTCCCCTCTCTGCCGGTAACGTAGTCAACCGCAACAACATCAAACCGGGCTTCGTACTCCTTCAATTCCATGATGTGTAAGAAGCCTTTTGCTATGCGTTTGATCTGTCTGCGTTTTGACTCGGTTACGGCATCTTCGGGCAAACCAAAGGTATGATTCCGACGGGCCTTCACTTCTACAAAGACCCAGAGTTCTCCATCCCGCATAATGATATCGATCTCTCCCGCCCTTCCAAGGCGAAAGTTTTTCTTGACGAGTCGATAGTCCTTTTCGAGAAGATAGTTGAGCGCAAGCTCCTCATGTTCCTCGCCCCATGAACGGCGATCGAAGTTATTGGATGAATTCATATTGGTGATTCTTCCAGCCTTTTCCTTATACCATTTTGAAATTTCATGTCGTATACCACGTAAAGCCACACGCACGGTAGGCGTGCGTCTTTAGCGTACGCTTCAGGGCAGACTATTGGTAACATATAGCAATGCACCACCTGAAAACCCTAAACATACCTGTTCGAGACTTCTGAGAAAAGGAGGTCTTGGACAGCAAGAAAAAGAAGAGCGGAACATAGAAGCAACGCGTAGGTTGTCTCATCATAAGCACGAGGCTGTAGAGTTACATCAGTCCTGTCAAGCAAAGCATTAAAGATGAACGAGAAAACAAGGAGGGAATTCAAAATGCAAACGGTAAAACTCAAAAAAGAAAGGCTGGACAAAACAGATAACCTGTCGTCAATCACCGAGCTTATCGCTGAATCTGCTCTTATCACGTAACCACATCCAGATACAAGCATGAATTCCAGGTAACTTATCTTCTTTTTAACTTGGTTGGCCACGGAGGATTCATTTTTAATTGACTCAATGAACATTGCAGTCCTTCTCGGCGGTACATCTGCTGAACGATACGTCTCCATGGCAACCGGAAAGGGTGTTGCCGAGGCTTTGGCCGAGCGAGGCCATAACGTCCGGCTCTACGATGTAGCTCTTGGCGAGAATGCAGAGATTATATTTGATGATCTGGTACTCCCAACCGAGGTGGCTCCATCACCGGAGGAGCTTGCCCAGTATAATCACCGCGATGTAATCACAGCAATTCAGAATCTACCCGACAACACAGATGTAGTCTTTATTGCTCTACACGGTGCGGATGGTGAGGACGGAAAGATTCAGGCATTGCTGGACTTGCATGGTATCCCCTACACTGGCTCCGGTGTTCTTGCCTCGGCACTCGCCATACACAAGGCCAAATCAAAAGAATTCTTCCGCATCGACGACATTTCCACACCAAACTGGTTTTTACTCGAACCCGACGATGAGGTCACACAGGAACGACTCAACGGTCTTGTTGAGCAGATCACCGATTATCCGGTTGTTGTCAAGCCGAACGATGGTGGCTCAACCGTAGGACTGACAATCGTAAAGGATGCTGATGGACTTATCGAGGCTGTGGAGTTTGCACGAAAGTATTCCAGCGATGTCCTCTTCGAGGAATTCGTCGAGGGACGAGAGTTAACGGTTGCCCTCCTTGATGGAGAGCCATTGCCTGTCCTCGAGATAAAGCCGAAGAGTGGTATATATGACTACACAAATAAGTACACAGCAGGGCGCACCGAATACTTCTGTCCCGCTGATATCCCACTTGCCCTCTCGGAAGAGCTCCATACTCTTGCCCTTAAAGCACATGAACTCCTCGGATGCAAAGGCTACAGTCGCGTAGACTTCCGTCTTGACGAGCACAACGAACCATGGTGCCTCGAAGTCAACACTCTCCCGGGTATGACTGGCACGAGCCTGGTACCGAAGGCAGCAAAGGCAGTGGGAATCGAATATGGAGAGTTGTGTGATCGGATTGTGGAGGCAACGGTGAGAAAGGAGGTGGTAGTTGGAGAGTCGGGAGTTGAAGGGTCAAGAGGCCATGAGTCAAGGGTCTGGAGTCAATAGGACGAATATTCCACGATCTCCTCCAACCTGTTAACATGGGACGTGATAATCTGAACGACATAGCATCTGAACCATTTCTAACTTCTGACTTGTAACTTCTATTTCCTTTACCATTCGAGGAAGTAACGATGAAAAAACGACAGATTGGAAGAACGGGACTTGAAGTGAATGAAGTCGGCTATGGTGCAATGCATCTATCAATCGATAATGAGAAACGCCCGGAGTTGGGTAGAGCAGTCCGATTGACTTAGAAAACGTGTCTTACTAACTTCAACGTGTCTACTTGATAGGGAAGACTCCAGGTTTCTTTCTCCTAAGAATACCGAGACAACCTTTGTTTCAAGCATGACTCCCCACCCATATCTCAAACGCCTTCTCAGCTTGCCCGATAAACATTTTCTCACCATTCATGACCTGCAGACCCCCTGTACGGGCTGCCTTCATTAGCTCGGTGACCGGAGGATGATAGATCATCTCGTAGAGCAGCTTCCCTCCCTCCATATCATCCGGATTGAGCAACCGCCCGGGAACTCCGGGAAGCCCGACCGGGGTCGCGTGGACGATAAGGTCGGCCGGTTCAAAGTCTGGAAGGGCTTCACCACTTAACCTGGGATCGTCCCAACGGCAAGTCTCATGATCAGCCTTTTCAGAGGATTGTGAGTAGAGAGTTATACGTTGTAGAGTCTGATGGCGGAGCAGAACGTCAACTGCTGCGCGGGCAGCTCCGCCAGTGCCGAGGACAGCGGCAGTGAAAGGCTTGTCGAGCAGTGGGAGTCCTTGAAGCGACGCAGCAAAGCCGTCAACGTCTGTGTTAAAGCCGATTGCTCTCTTCTCCTCAAAGAGAATTGTGTTTACGGACCCAATGTGACGCACAGATTCAGAAGATTTATCAACGAGTTCAACGGCAAGCTCTTTGTACGGAGAGGTGACGTTCGCTCCTCGATAGCCTCCCCTCTTCATCCGCATGATAGCGCCCGGCAACTCTTCGGGAGTGACCGGCAAAAGTTCGTACTGATAGGGAAGATTATGCTTCGCAAACAGACGGTTGTGAAATTCAGGCGAACGGGAATGAGCAATGTTGGTACCAAGGAGTACGATCCGTTCCATACTTTATACTTTTATTCCAATCACCAAGCCTCTTGCTGTCAGGCCTTCGTCATCCCAGAACGTCTCAAGCCCGGCACTCCCAGAGGCCTGCATAAGTTCTTCCTTCCTCGCAAGAAGCATCTCATGTCGTTCAACAAAATGCTCGGTCTTCTCCGTCGTACCAATCAGATGGTGCATATCCATCAGGGCAAGGCGTCCATCAGTCAGACTTGTCACCATGCGGGCAATCTTCAGGTTCGGCTCGTCGACCGTCTGCATGTGAACGGTGTTCGCTCTCCATTCCTCAGGAACAATCCAGGGCTCAACAAACAGGACTCCTCCCTCCGCCAAATGTCGAGCCATGTTTGCTACGGCTTTGTTGAGAGCGTCGATCGTGGTCATATAACCAATTGAACTGAAGAGACAGATGATCACATCGAACCGTTTTCTCAGATCGAATGTCAGCATATCTCCCTTATGAAACCTCAGCTCCGGAAATTTCTTCCGAACGATCTGAAGGAACTCATCCTTCAAATCAAGACCCTCCACTTCAAAATCTGACCGCAAAAACTCGATATGATTTCCGGTACCACATGCAACGTCGAGCAATCGTTTGCCATCAGAGCGCTTATACTCGTTAATAAACGAATTTAGGATCTCGACTTCCTTCCGATAGTCTTTGAAGGAGTATATGTAGTCATAGTATCTGGCGGAGAGCGTGAACATAGACTTATGCGGCATCTACAATCATGATTCAGTAATTGTTAGCTTTATTCATTGATATAAACACAAGAATGACTTCCGGCTCATACCTGGCGAGATTCTTCGGCAGACCTCAGAATGACAGATGGCAGAGTACTGAATCTCCATGTTGCGTAACATCAGTTACCATACACATATCGGTTTTGCCTAATCAAGCTTTCTTGATTCTACCATTTTTCCCGCATCTTCTCATCTTGTCAGATCTTTCCTCACCACAAAATCCTCCCCTTCCAGTCTTTTCTCCCGTCTTGAGGCCATTCCCACCACTCCTCCGACCATAAGCCAGGTAACGACGATTGAACTCATTCCGCTGGAGACAAGAGGAAATGTAATGCCGGTCATTGGCATGATGTTCATTGTGCCGGCAACGTGGACAAAGGCTTGAGCGCCGAGCAGTAACACATAACCAGCAATCAAGAGTCCTGCAAAGGAGCCGCGATTCTGATCGGTAGCAATTCGAAGGCCGATAAGCAGAAGGCCAAAGAAAGCAGCCAGAAGAATAATCCCCCCAAGCAGTCCAACTTCTTCAACAAAGGCTGCAAAGATAAAATCGGAACCGGCCTTAGGAATCAGAAAGGGGCTCCCTGCACCAAAACCCTGACCGAGAACACCTCCGGCATCAATTGCATAGAGAGACTCAATCACCTGTCGGGAGTTGTCCCACCAGTCGGGATTGTTGTTCCGTGCAAAGAGGTCAGCCCAGAGCATGAAACGCGCACGGGGTGTTGCCAACATCTTCTGCACAAAGGGGAGCAACGATGCAACCCAGGCAAACAGTCCGAACCCACCAAGCACTACTGAAGCAGCCGGCCAGAGTACCTGATGCGTTTTGAACCGCTCAAGTCCGGCAAGCCCCAGAACAGTAAGAGCAAAGAGAATAAAAATCAACACAACCGGCGAAGCGAACTGGAATGAATCTCCAAGCAGAATGATCGAAGCGATCAGAAGACCTGACCCGAACAGAAGAACATAGAGCGGACTTCTTGTGAACCAGGCCAACAAGAGTATCTGTGCCAGCCCAATCGCAAGAAACTGTCCGAAATCGCGTACTGCCACGAAGACAAGGAGTGGCAGTGCAAGAAGTCCGAGAACGTAGAGCCAGAGGACCAGAGGCCGATTGGTCATCGTTGCCAGCGATTTGCCGCGAAAGACATTCCGGTATCGCAAGAGCAGACTGGCCCAGGCAATCGGCACGCTCAACTTCAGGAGTTCCTGTGGAGAAACAGTCGACCCACGAATTCCACCGACTGAGCCGAGATAGAGGAATATGAAAACACAGAGAGCAAGGCTTCCATAGAGTCCAGCTGCCCGCCACTGTGACGACAGTAGTGGAAAGAGACGAGATCGGGCAAAGAGAAAGAGGCCGCCCAGAGCCGCCAGGAGTGGCAAGATTCGGAAGAGGATTGAATCCATCGGTGCAGTAGACCGCCCCTGAAGAAATGGAGAAGTTGTATCGGATGGTCCGTGTTCATCCTCAAGAGAGCGGGCCAGTCGAACATCGATACGCCCCTGATCGAACTCCCGCCTAAGCGTCGCATTATATCCTCTGACCGTACTCCGAATCTTTGTAACAATAGAATCTTCCGGATCACCTCGATTTCTGAACCGAACCGTATCAGCAAGAAGTTCGATCTCACCTCCCGAAAGTTGTCGTGGTGCATCATGGCCAAGTCGGAACTGCATGGCAAGCCCAAGACCAAACAGGAACGTCGCGATCAACAGGAAAAGCTCGGCACGAGGATCACGCCGTGGCATTAGGAGGTGACCGATCAGAAGGATCAACGCGACAATTGCGACGTTTCTAAGGGGAACAAAGAGTGAAGGCATCTGGACAAACCAATCCTGACCGGCAAACCAGACCGCAGCATTTGCAGCAGCAATGATCAGAATCACCAGAAATGCGCTCAGAGGATAAGAGACTGCACGTCGCGAATTATCCTCTCCTCTCGATGTGGGTCCCGCTCTATTCAACCAATAATCAAGCTTGTTTACGGCTAACTTCCTTAACCGCCAGAAAATCCAATCATAAGTGAAAAGAGTCCCATAGCCGCCGTAACAAACCTACAAGGAGTATTGACGTTATCAGAACAAGCTACTCAATTATTCTTCATATCCAGCTCTTGCAAGAATCCGTGTCGATACATAGAAAAGCCTGAAGCATCTGAAGAATAATGTTCAACCGCCATAGGTATTGATGCCGGAGTCAATACTCCGTACTCATGATATTCTTCAATGACGTAGATTTACCGGTTTGAAGCAACCCGGACCGAACGCAAGACGCGTGAAAAGGCCTGTACCGATTCATATCTCTGTACGATACATACCATTGCTGCTGGCGCCCTTCTTAGCCTGTGCCAGTGGTGAGAACATTTCTCCTCCCGGAGGCCCACCCGATAAAGAGGCTCCAATCATCAAGAAGACCGAGCCAGCCGACGGAACGATCAACTTTTCCAGTGATAAGATCAGAATCACCTTCAATGAATACCTGCAGGAATCTGGAGTCAGCGATCAGATTGTCATCACGCCGATCCCGGAAAGGCCTCCCGAAATTGACTGGAGTGGAAAAACGCTGGAGATCAAGTTCAGGGGCCCTCTCCTTGAGAACAAAACCTATGCCATCACAATCGGCTCCGGCCTGACCGATCTTTCCGGCAATCGGTTTGGCTCTCCCCAAACTGTACGCTTTGCCACAGGCCCGATGATTGATAGTGGAAGTATTGCGGGACTGGTAGCCGGAATGGATCGCCGGGATGCCTTTGTTTTTGCCTGGATTCTGCCGGAAGACGCGGAGACCTTCAACGACACCATGCAGTATAAAGATGTGGTTCCCGACGTCATTGCGCCGGTAGGAGATGATGGCAGCTTTTCACTCGAAGGTCTTCCTCCCGGACGCTACAGACTGATGGCTCTTGTCGATGAGTTTGCAGATCGGTCATATTCACCCGGAACTGACGCATTTGGTCTGGCAACCGAGGATTACGTCGTCGATGCAACTTACACTCCGGTTCGTGGAGTCCGCATCCGTCTTCAACCGGCGGCTCTTGATCTTGCCTCTCCGCAACTCTTCTCCGCTACATCGGTCAGCCCACTGCAGACAAATCTCAGATTCAGCGAGCCAATCGACACGAGCGCGATTCAGACCGACCGATTCAGGATAACCGTTGATGGTACTGAGGTTCCTGTAATTGATGCATGGCAATCAGCATTGAATCCGCTCATCATTACGTTGCGACATCAGGAACTTCCTCCAAACCGGGAAGGGGGCGTTGAAACGTTCCGGCTTCTTGACACCGTCGGACTCGTCCTGGCCGATACAGCACGGGAGACAACGTTCACAACAACCGACAAACCTGACACTTTTCCACCCGTGTTCCAGTTATCGGTTCCTCAAAATGGGAGTATCAGAATGACTGACACCCTCTTCCTGAAGTTCGACGAGGAGATACAGCTTGACCGGAATGACAGCCTGATCTGGGTAACCGACACTACAGCAGGGAAGGGGGTTCAATATCAACTTGAGCGCAAATACCCGGCACTGTTCCACGCTTTCGCCCTGGATACCACATTCCACACCCCTTCAGCTATTCTCTCGGTCGATCTGAGAGCCTTCAGGGATATTGGAGGCTACTCTGTCGATTCTCTCTGGCAAGCACCGGTAAGAATTAAGCCCTTGCAACAACGGGGGACCTTACAGGGAAGATTGATTGATTCGGCTGCTGAAGATGTTCCCCATATAATTCTCTTAACATCAACGGAAGATAACCGGGAATATCACGTTCAGCTTGCAAAGCCAGGCGACTGGGAGATCGCCGAGATTCCGGGCGGGGAGTATCGTCTCAGTGCATTTCGCGACAACAACGATAACGGAGAATATGATTACGGCTCACTTGACCCCTATCGACCGGGCGAAGTCTTTGTTGAACGCTCCGGAACTGTACGCGTTCGTGCCCGATGGACAACAACAGGAGTTGATGTGGAGTTTTGAGACTTGAGGACTCCACCGGCACGAACCTCAGGGCTATGCGCTCCGGTTCTCCTGAACAACTACTTAACCATTTCAACGACTCTTCAACTCTATAACTCTGCCCATCCTCACTCAACCACGGTTACCTTCACTATCTGTTCTGTTTCATCACTAATGAAGCGAACCAGATAGAAGCCGTTCGGCAAATCCTCGGGCAAGAGAAGCTCGTGATGCCCCCTGCCAACTTCAGTTAGTCGCTTTCTCAGCAGCACCTCACCAAGCCCGTTTGCCATTTCGATATGAAGTTGATTTCGCTTAGGTGCGATAAGATCAAAAGAAAGAGTTCCAGCCTCATATCGGACGTTTGTTACAGCACTCTCTCTACCAGTACCTCTGATCATCGAGTTATTATCATCAACCGAAAGAGTATAGCTGTAAAGCTCCTCCAACGTTTCAGCCCCATACTTCACCCTGTATTCACGGTTGGTCAGGACATTACGAAATACCTGTCGTAGGCCATTCGACCATACAGCAACAAGGCTGTCAACAATCTCGACATCACCAACACCAAAGTGTAGTCCATTACTGTTCTGTGTTCCGGTCGTTCGGCTTCCTCCACCCTGCAACTCCCGGAAGTAGAGTTGATTTCCGCTATAAACTGTCAATCTCGTACCATAACCGTCGTTTGCAACGTTCTCTTTGGCATCGCCCTCAAGTCTGAAGACGAGAGTTTTCCCTCTCCTGGCAAGATCATTCCGATAGAGCGTTAATTTCTCGCGAGGTGCGGCAACAATCAGATCGAGATCTCCATCCCGGTCATATTGTATGTTTTCAAATTATTTCCGCGCTTCTTCATGGTTCATTTCGGAACCTTTAATGTGAACATCCCTTTTGCTGCTTCCCAACTGAAGTACACACAATAAACGCTCATAATTTCATCGCTTAACTACAAGAAACAATAATAGCACATTTCCCTCATCCCTCCCCCAACCCGCATCGCTCGAAGATATAATCCACATTCCGAACCGACTTTTGCAAGTCACAGATTTCATCAATCTCTTCGGTGGAAATCAACTTGATTAGGTCTTTATCCCGCTTCAAGACATCAACAAAGTTCTCCCGCGTCTTCCAGACTTCCATGGCATTTCGCTGTACCATCTGATAGGCATCCTCGCGGCTGACACCACGTTTTGCAAGTTCAAGCAGTATTGTCTGAGAGAAATGGAGTCCGCTCGTGATCCGAAGATTTTTCATCATGCTCTCCGGATAGACCAACAGATTCTCAACCAGATCGGTCATCTTTGCCAACATATAATCGAGTGCAATCGTAGAGTCGGGGCAGATAATTCGCTCCACTGACGAATGGCTGATATCCCGCTCATGCCAGAGAGCAACGTTTTCCATTGCAGCCATGGCGTTAGCTCGAAGGAGACGCGCCATTCCGGTAATGCGTTCTGAAACGATAGGATTTCGTTTGTGGGGCATCGAAGAGCTTCCTTTCTGTCCCTTTGAGAAAAACTCCTCAGCCTCCAGCACTTCGGTTCGTTGCAGATTACGTATCTCAATGGCAAGCCGCTCAAGCGAAGAGGCAATCACACCAAGCGTGGTCATATACTCAGCATGGCGGTCACGCTGGATCACCTGTGTTGAAATCGGATCGGGTTTCAGCCCAAGACGCTCACAGACATATTCTTCGACTTTGGGATCAAGATGTTCAAACGTACCGACCGAACCTGAAATCTGTCCGTACGAAACGACATCTATTGCCCGTTTCATTCTCTCAATGTTCCTTCGGGCTTCCTGATAATGAACGGCAAGCTTAAGGCCAAAAGTTGTTGGCTCGGCGTGGATACCATGTGAACGTCCGATTGTAAGGGTATGCTTATGTTCAATTGCACGCTTGGCAAGGGCATCTCTCAAGCCTTCAAGACCTCGAAGCAGGATTTCTCCAGCCTGTTTCAACTGTAGAGCAAGGCAGGTATCGAGAACATCTGATGAAGTCATACCGAGATGCACGTAGCGCGATGGCTCTCCGAGATACTCTGCGACGTTTGTTAGAAATGCAATCACATCATGCTTCACCTCCTCTTCAATCTCAAGAATTCGGCCCACGTTGAAGTTCCCCTTTTCCCGCACCGCCATTGCTGCTTCCTTTGGTATAATTCCTTCTTCGGCCTGAGCTTCAACTGCCAACGTTTCAATTTCAAGCCAGATACGATACTTGTTCTCGTCCTGCCAGATTGCTCCAATCTCGGGACGGGTATAGCGCTCAATCATATAAAAGTGAGAAGTATGAAGTTGGAATCATGAAGAATCACGCCAAACGAACCGATACTATTAATTTTGCAGTTTCTATTGTTGACGTAAGAATAATTCGTATGTTTGCGCGTTTGCTTTAGAAAAGTAAGTAAATGCGCCTTTTGACCGATCTTGACGCAAAAGACCTGGAGCTCCTGAAGCTCTTGCAGGAGCAGGGAAGGACCTCCCTGAATTCGCTCGCCGAGGCTGTGGGTCTCTCTTCTCCAGCAGTTGGCGAGCGTCTTCGGAAACTGGAAGAACAAGGGGTTATCCTTCAGGTCTCTGCCCGGCTCGCACCTGATCCACTGGCACTCGACATCACTGCCTTTATCCAGGTTCGTGTCGATTCATCAACGCACTATCCGAAGTTTCTTGCAAAGGCCTCTGCAGATGAGGAGGTACTCGAATGCCATGCAATCACCGGAGATGCCTCTCACCTACTGAAAATCAGAACAAAGAACACGGGAACGCTCGAACGACTTCTCGGAGAAATCCAGCGTTGGCCGGGCGTTATTGGAACGCGAACAAATCTTGTTCTCTCAACCCACAAAGAGAGTTCCGCCATACCCTTGATCCACGCACGAGATATCATCGAAGAAGCTCAATCTGCAAAGCAAAAGTAAGGAATCCATGATCGCCAATCCGTCTCATTCAATTTCTTGGAGTTTGTTGAGTTCACAGTGTCACGGGTCGAGAGTCGAGGAGTCAAAAGCTCTTGTACAGGAATCTGTCTTCACTTCCTCCGCTGCAGGTGGACTAATAGCTCAAAGTTCACTACACGCCACTCACTACGAACATTCGATTTGATAGAGGGATGAGCACCAGAAACTCATACACAACGACTATCTGTTATCTACTAACAACTATCTACTAACAAATGACCAAAGCTGACGTCCTGAACCTTACGAAAGAGCACAATATACAGTTTGTGAATCTGCAATTCACTGACATTGTCGGAACCTTGAAAGCCGTAACCATTCCGATCTGGAAGCTGGAAGATGCTATCGAGCAGAATGTCTGGTTCGATGGTTCTTCAATCGAGGGATTTACCCGCATCCACGAGAGCGACATGTTTCTGAAGCTTGACCTCAACACCTTTGCCGTGATTCCCTGGACAGAAGGATCCGCATCGGGTACTCGTGCGCGGATCATCTGCGATGTGTATATGCCTGATGGCAAGCCCTTCGAGGGAGATCCACGCTACATCCTGAAGCGACAACTTGAACGTGCGAAGGATATGGGATACATCTTCAACGTCGGGCCGGAACTGGAATTCTTTCTCTTCAAAACCGACGCTGGTGGTCCCCTAGAACCGCTCCCTCATGATACGGCCGGCTACTTCGATCAAAACACTGACCTTGCAGCAGATATACGCCAGGAGATGACGTTTGCGCTTCAGGAGTTTGACATAGATGTGGAGGCTCTTCACCACGAGGTGGCAATTGGTCAGCATGAAATCGACTTTCGGTACATGGATGCGCTCAGCGGAGCCGATGCTACTGTCACATTAAAGTTTACGTTGAAGTCGGTTGCGATGCGCCGCGATCTGCACGCCACGTTCATGCCAAAACCGATTGCTGGCATCAACGGTTCGGGAATGCACGTTCATCAGTCCCTCTTTTCCACCGACGGCCAGAATCTAATGTTCGAGGAGAATGGGACATACCATCTGAGCGATCTGGCAAAGAGGTTTATCGCTGGGCAACTTCACCACATTAAGGGACTGAACGCGATTATAAACCCGACAGTAAACAGCTACAAACGTCTTGTCGTTGGCTATGAAGCGCCAGTCAATGTTGCGTGGGGTCAGCGAAACCGTTCCGTGCTGATCCGTGTGCCACGCTACACACCTGGTCATGAGAAGGCTGTCCGTGTCGAGATACGTTGTCCCGATCCGTCAGCCAACCCATACCTTGCATTCGCTTCGCTACTTGCTGCCGGGCTTGACGGAATCGAAAAGAAGATGGAGGTGCCAGAGCCGGTTGAGGATGACATTTTCGAGATGTCACGGGAAGAGATGGAAGAACGTGGAATCGGCTCAGTTGCAGCAAACCTGAAGGAGGCAATCGACGCACTTACAACGAACGATATGCTTCGGGAATCGCTCGGTGATTTTACAACCGATAAACTGATCGAGGCAAAAACAGCCGAGTGGGACGATTATCGAGTTTCGGTAAGTCCCTGGGAGATCGAGCGGTATCTGGAGACGTATTAGCAAGTAAAAATTCAACGAGCTGCTATTGTCGTGTCCCACGAATAAGTTCAAAAAGTCTGGTGATCTTTGCGAGAATCGATTCGGCCGTCGCGGTTCACACAAACGGTCGTGATCTTGAGTTATACTCGTCGGTGAATGCCTCAATGTTCGCGATCAGGTCTTTTACCTTCTTGAAGGTCCCACCTCGGATGGCTTTCTGGGTGATGATGCCGAACCAGATCTGCACCTGGTTGAGCCAAGAGGTGTAGGTCGGGGTATAGTGAACGTGGTAGCGCGGTCGCGCTGCGATCCAGCGTTTGACCTTTTCGTGCTTGTGCGTGCCGTAGTTGTCTACGACCAGGTGAATGTCGAGATCTTTCGGGACCTTTTGGTCGATGTATGTGAGGAACTGCAGGAATTCCTGGTGTCGATGCCGGGGTTTGCATTGGGTGAGGACTTGGCCCGATGCGATCTCGAGCGCTGCGAATAAGATCGTCGTGCCGTGCCGGATGTAGTTGTGCGTAACGCCTTCCACATAGCCCAGGCCCAAAGGCAGCAACGGCTGGGTGCGTTCTAAGGCCTGGATCTGGCTCTTCTGGTCGACGCATAACACCATCGCCTTGTCCGGAGGGTTTAGGTAAAGGCCCACGATGTCTCTGACTTTTTCCACAAAGAAAGGGTCGTTTGACAGCTTGAAGTGCTTCTGCCGATGCGGCTGTAGACCAAACGCTTTCCACACACGGTGCACGGTGGACTTCGAGAGTTTGGCCTCGACGGCGAGGGAACGGCAGGTCCAGTGGGTGGCTCCCTTCGGTTTGTTCTTGAGGGTCTTATGAATCAAAGCGGCGATTCTCTCATCGCTTATCGACCGGGGACTACCGGGCGCAGCTCATCGTAGAGCCCCATCAGGCCTTCATCGCAGAAACGCCGACGCCACTAGCCAACCGAGGCGCCGGAGAGCCCCAGTTGCTGTGCAATCTGTTGATTGCTGAGTCCCTTATCGCTCATCAAAACGATCTTCGCTCGGCGCACAAGCGCGTGGGACATGCTACGTGAACGGGCCATTGATTCGAGTTGGGCACGAACTTGCTCACTGATGTTGAGCGGTTTTAGCGGACGTCCCATTGTCATAGGTTCCTCCTTACGGTATCGATAGAGGGGAGCTAACGACAAAATCAAACTTTTTCAATATATTTCTGGGACACAACACTAGTGCCTCAACACAAAAGCTGCTATCGATACTATTGAATATCCTCCAACTCAACACCTTGCGACTATACCAGTCGATCACAG
>JAGWAZ010000044.1:19056-19506 GCA_021296135.1 Chlorobiota bacterium
GGTCTTAGGCTTGGGATATACCGCAGACAACCCGGTGAGTTCCCACAATCGATGCACACGTTTCAGATTGACCCGATACCCTTGTTGACGCAACATCTGCCATAATGCTGCGGTAGCCATAGAATGGGGTCTGCAGATGCTGTTTATCCATTAAGTGCATCAAATGCAAGTTTTCCCTACTCTCCTGATTGGGTAGGGAGTAATAACTCGATCGATTCAGCGACAGAACCCGACACTGCTGACTGATAGAAAACTCTGGATCTGTTGGGTCCACCGCCGAACGCTTTTGCTCTACCGAGCTTATAGCAGACTCTTTTGTAGAACGTCGATCTCCACCTTCATCTTGCCAATCTGCTTGTATAGGGCGTCTTTCTCCTCCTCATCCCGCTGCTCGCTTCCCTTGAAGCCCCGTGCAAATACATCGGCTGAATGCTCCAGGATATGCTTTTT
>JAGWAZ010000044.1:19619-22194 GCA_021296135.1 Chlorobiota bacterium
TCGTTTTGTACATTGTTTACAGTATTTAAGCTATAAAATCACACCTTAAATACCTGTCCAGTTTTTGGGGAGCACTTCATCCGTCGGATCGTGGGAGCAAATTATCGGACGGCGAAGTTCCTTAATTCGTGCGGGTGTGCGGGATACGCGCGAAAAATCGCCGGTCGTTTGGGAACTTGCGGAACGCAGTTTGGGAACGTTTGCCGCGTCAATTGTGAACACATTACGGAACTCATATTGTGCTCACAGTGACTATTCACCACCAAATACTGCGATGCACACTCGCTCCAAAAAAGTGGTGCGTTCCGATTAGCGCCAACTACTTCAATGGCGCCATAAAGATTTGAACAACGTGCGAAGCGTCTGTCAGATACGTATGTCTACCGGAATTTCCAGTGTTTGATACGCTATAGGAATGCAATCCGCTATCACCAAACAAGATGAGGAATTCCCGTCTCTTTCACAAGACCGGAGCCAAAAACGTCTGTACGCTTAACTCACAGAGAGAGAAAGGGGAACTTCCTTCACAGTCTGAATAAAGGTCTGGGCATGGTCGACCGGTGTCTCCTTGTCTATTCCGTGTCCAAGATTAGCCACATAAGGTCGATGTGACGGAATTTTACCGAGCATTTCCAATGTTCGCTCCCGAATTATTTCGGGCGACGAAAGAAGGATTGCCGGGTCCAAGTTACCCTGCAAGGCAAATTCTTTTGGTATCTCCTGATCGGCTCTCCTGAGATCAGTCCCCCAATCAATCCCGAATCCTGAGGCGCCACTTTCAACAACGCCCTCATAGCTTCGCACACCTTTCGGGAAATAGAGCATCGGAACATCAGGGAGGTCACGACGTACTTCGGAAAGAACGGACGATGCATGGCGCAGACCGAATTCCTGATATTCGCGCTCCGGCAGCAGTCCGGCCCATGTATCAAATAACTGAAGCATATTCGCCCCGGCCTCGGCCTGTCCGACAAGATAGCTGACCAGCTCTTTCGCCAACATATTGAGCAACTCATGCGTTACCTCTGGTTCGGCAAAGAGGAAACTCTTGAACGTGTTGAAGGTCTTTGAGCCACCCCCCTCAATCATGTAGGCCGCAAGAGTCAACGGCGCCCCAGCAAAACCAATGACTGGAACCCGTCCATCAAGCCGACGCTTGGTCTCACGAATGGCATCGAAGACATAGGTGAGATCCTCAGTAACTCCCATGCTCAGCTTGCCGAGATCAGCAGACGAACGAAGTGGTTCCGGAAACTGCGGACCTCCCTTCCCCTGCTGCATCTGAAGATGCATTCCCATTGCCTCGGGAATGACAAGAATATCGCTGAAGATAATGGCCGCATCTACGCCAAGAATGTCAACAGGCTGGATTGTCACTTCAGCAGCGAGATCGGGATTTCGGCAGAGACCGAGGAAATCGGTTGTCGCTCGTATCGCTCGATACTCCGGCAGATAGCGTCCAGCCTGGCGCATCATCCAGACGGGGCGACGTTTTATTGATTCACCGCGCAGAGCACGTAGGAGCAAAGAATCGTGTTGGTCGCTGGGCATTGTTCTGTATCACGGCTTGGTAGAAAACAGAAGATACAGAGAAGAGCGGATAGGAATGTTGGTCAGAATGTCAGCATTTGCTGAGAAGATTGCGGCTATCATGAGACCGACTGCGCCAACTCCAAGCAGATCACGAGTCATCACTCCCCAGATATTTGTAGGATCGGAGACGCTTCCCGCGTAGAGACCAATCGCAATCAATCCGGTAAAGGCCCAGCCAAGCATCATAAACCGTTTCGATAGCGCACCGCTGACAAATCCGATGCGAGCAGAGCGATCATCTTTTGGCGAACCACCGAGCGTGAAGCTCTTAGGAGCATTTACT
This sequence comes from Chlorobiota bacterium, assembly GCA_021296135.1. GTDB lineage: Bacteria > Bacteroidota > Ignavibacteria > OLB7 > OLB7 > JAGWAZ01. The sequence goes on from JAGWAZ010000044.1 coordinate 21,496, forward strand.
ACAAGGTTGAGCAAGGCAAGTCCACCAACGAAGTACCAGGTATACTCGCTTCCTGCACCAGATCCGAAAAGTTCGGTCATGGCATCTGGCACGCGATTCTGTAACCCGGCGATACCACCGATGGCCGACAGACCAAGAGGTATAAGGATCAACGAAAGAAAAATGATAAGGACCCCCTGAATCACATCGACCAGTGCAATTGCAAAGAGACCACCGAGAATGGTGTATCCGGCTATCAGAATCGCATACAATGATGTAGAATGTTGTTAGATCAAGGTAAGAGATAAAGGTGAGGTGGAGTCCAAGTAGATTCATGCAAGATTCCGATTCTTCAGTTTTGTGGCTTGATATGAACTCATCGATACAAAGGGTACAATGCCGATTCAATTTCTGTCCCTAACTGCGTGATTTCGTACTCTGACGAAGAAAAAACGCCTGTAACGCTTGTTGTTGCGTTTCATCTTGTTACACTTTTATCGACCTTGGTGTGAATCAAAAGCACCCTTTCTCGTGTTTTCTATTTTGTGCCACAGGCAAATAGCGACTACCCCGTGCTTCCGCACGGGGCTATTTATGGAGCGTCGCTATGCGGCTTGAACATTTACAGGAATGACAGGCACACCACCGGCTCACTTGGAGTTGATTATCGGCTCTCTTTTTTGCTATCATTTTGCAAGGTTTTTATCCAATATCGCACTT
>JAGWAZ010000045.1:0-16978 GCA_021296135.1 Chlorobiota bacterium
GGTACGAGGGTAATATCTTAAGAACAACGAACGGAGGAGGTACGGTCGGCATCGATGAGGGGGAAGAGCTAAAAAAAACATTAAGGTCTTTCCAAACCCTGTGAAAGGTCTACTGTTGTTCAAGGCGCGATAGGACTTCCGTTTTTTGCCGGAGGTGGAGCAGGAATTGCTACGCTTGTCGGACCTACCGGTGGCTATCTGATCGGATTTATTGCTGCAGCCTGGATTGTCGGTCTCTTTGTTGAGAAGGGATGGGGAAAGTCACTTGTAAGGTTATCATTGGGGATGACGACCGGCACTATCCTGATCTTTCTGTTCGGTGTGGCATGGTTAGCGAACTTTGTTCCAGCAGACACGTTGCTTGCTGTTGGGATCTTACCCTTCTTGCCAGGGGCGGTTCTGAAAATCGTTGCGGGTACTTTGGTTGTGAAGGGAGCAACCAGAGTGGTTGCTGAATAAGTCTCTGGTACTTTGCGTCTGTCCCGGTGGATTGTGTCTTTAGCGGTCTCTTCCTCCTATTGATTCAGATAAACCGCGAGATGAGCAAAGGGGCGTAAAGTTCAAGCTACATTGGCTGTAAGTGACTGACGTATCACCTCCTCTACATCCTTTGTCCCATCAACCAGTTCCATCACCCGGAGCAATACCTTATCAACAAGGGCATCAGGACATGATGCACCGCTGGTCAGGAGGATATTGAGAGGTCGTTTCTCCGGCAACCAGTTATCGGTTTCTATAACCGAGTAAGAATGGAGATCGAAGTGTCGAATCTCTTCACGTGAGAGAATTTCTTCCGGGCCACGAACAAAATATGTCGGCATTTTCTCTTCACAGAGTTCAACAAGGTGAGAAGTGTTCGAGCTGTTATATCCCCCGACCACGATTCCCAGATCACCGCCAGCCTGGATAAGTTCGGTTGTGGCGGTCTGATTCTCGTTTGTGGCATAGCAGAGTGTGTCACGTGTGTCGGCAAAATGACCTTCAATCTCATCTACTCCATAGCGTTCAATCATTGCCTCTTTCAATCGGTCAGCAATAGCTTGGGTTTCAGTAGCTAACATCGTCGTCTGATTGACTACACCGATCCGTAGCAGGTCACGGGCAGGATCGAATCCCTCGCTTGCCTGATCTGCAAACCATTCCGTGAATTTCTCGAGGGGATACTTCTCTGTGATAATACCGGCCAGTCTTTCGGTCTGCGTCATATCCCGAACAATCACCGTCGGACCAGATTGACTGCTGTGTGAAACCGTTGCTCGCGTCTCTTCGTGTTGTGGTTTGCCGTGAACAATGATGGTATATCCATCCTTTCCAATTTTAGCGCTTCTATTCCAGACTTTCTGGACAAATGGACAGGTGGTATCGAAACTGTAGGGATCGATACCGTGCTTTTCAAGAATTTCCTGGATCTCCAACGTAGTGCCGAAAGCCGGAACGATCACAATATCGTCGGAAATCAACTGACTCCATGGAATAAGTTGCTCCCCTTCGGTCGTCATGATAAACCGGACTCCCATCTCTTGCAGGTCTTGGTTTACCAGAGGGTTGTGGATCATTTCCGAAAGAAGAAAGACCCGTTTGTCCGGGTTATCGGCAACAGTTTTGTAGGCAATCTCGATTGCGTTCTCAACACCATAACAGAAACCGAAATGTCGGGCGATACGAACACGAAGGGGGCCAAAGTCGAGGAGCGTCGGAGAAAAATCACGTCTGCGTGGATCGGCCGCTGTACGTGCTCGTTTCACCGCGCCGACGATGTCGGATTGATAGTATTCGGGAACATGAAATGTGCGCCGTGCCATTTTATGACGTAAACCAGTGAGTAAAGCATATGCCGATCAACTTACTTCTTCCTGACGCCGGACAAGGTATTATCGTGTTAGCCGGAGTCTAATACACCAGAACACCAGTGCGGGTGCTTGTTGATGGCCTCTGTATAAAGTCGAAACTTTCGCCTTTCCTTCTGGAGATCGAACCGAGATTCAACAGGCGTTTACTATTTTTGCTCTCGCTTGAGTTTGGACAAAGGGTGACCTGCTGAAGATACAACTACATGATTACTGTTCCACCACACATCGACTCCCTGAGGCCATATCAACCAGGAAAGCCAATCGAGGAGGTTGAACGGGAACTTGGTATCCATAACGTGATCAAACTCGCGTCGAACGAAAATCCTTTCGGTTCTTCGCCTCGCGCCATTGATGCAATTCGTCGTTCGCTTGGAACCCTTGAGCTATATCCCGATGCGGGAAGGACGCTCCGCTATCTCCTTGCGAATAAGCATGTCATCAAGGCAGAGAACGTTATTTGTGGTTCGGGATCCGAATCGATTATCGCGACGGCACTTAGGACATTTCTTGGTCCGGAGGACGAAATGATTTCAAGTGCCGGAACATTTGTTGGCTTTCAGGTACTTGCACACATCTCCGGTGTCAAGACGCATTATGTGCCACACCGAAACTACACCTATGATCTTGACCGAATTGCTGCGAAGATCAATGAGCGGACAAAGATCATTTATATAGCCAACCCGAACAATCCTACCGGCACAATTGTCACTACGAACGAGCTTGAGCGGTTTATGGAACGTGTGCCAGCCTCGGTTCTGGTCGTTCTCGATGAAGCCTATTACGAGTATGCTCGTGACTATCCTGACTATCCAGATTCCATGCGTTGGAGATGGAATAACGTGTTGACCTGTCGAACGTTCTCAAAGGCACACGGTCTGGCAGGGATTCGCATCGGTTATGGGATGGCACATTCTGAGATCATCGCAGCCTTAATGAAGACAAAACTCCCCTTTGAACCGAGCATACCTGCCACGGCAGCAGGAGTAGCGGCTCTTGACGACGAGGAATTTATAGCGAAGACGGTAGAGCAGAATCGCGAATCGCTTCGCTATTTTCACGAAGAATTTGAACAACTTGATCTTAATTTCGTTCCTTCTCTTGCAAACTTTGTGATGATCGATTTTGCGCTGCAAGAGACTGTCAGTCGTATCTATGGCGGGATGCTCCGTCGTGGCGTCATTACTCGTCCGCTCTCAGGATTCGGTCTACCCCATTGTATACGCATCACTACAGGAACAACCGAGCAGAATGAACGATGTGTAGCGGCTCTTGAGGAAGTGCTGGCGGAAGAGATTGTTGATTAGCACGCAACAATTGTCGAATTGCGGGTATAGCGTAGGAGCTAAGATGATATGGTTGGGATGAATCGTGCCCTTGATCCCCTTTTTAAGATGAGACATTTTTGTTTTTAAATCATAATAAAGAGGTGTTTATGGAAACTGCAGAACAATTAGGTCATGTAGAACAGGCAGAGACTCTGTTCACAATCCACCAGATTCACCACGTGGAGATGTATGTGGGAAATGCAAAACAGGCTGCATACTATTATCGGCGTGGTTTTGGATTCAAATGGGTTGGATATCAAGGTCCGGAGACCGGAGTACGCGATCGAGTAAGCTATCTGCTTGAGCAGGGTAAGATCCATCTTGTGCTGACCAAGCCTCTCGACCCCGAATCACCAATCGCAGAACATATTCAGAAACATGGGGACAGTGTTCGCGATATTGCCTTCGATGTGGACGATGCTGCCGAGGCATACCAGATAACAACTGAACGTGGAGCCGAAGGGGTAGCCGAGCCGCATGAAGAGAGCGATGATCATGGCACGGTCAAGCGTTCAATTATTAAGACGTATGGCGACACAGTCCACTCGTTTATCGAAACAAAAGATTATAATGGCTTTTTCCTGCCGAACTTTGAGCAGCGTGAAGACAATCTTGCCGAGCCTGTGGGCTTCAAGCACATCGACCACATCGTCGGCAATGTTGACTGGGATCAGATGGAAGAGACAGTGAACTTCTATAGGAACATCTTCGGGTTCCGCCGCTTTGTTTCCTTTGATGACAAGGATATCTCAACAGAACACAGCGCACTTCGTTCGACAGTCGTGGCAAACGAAAACCTCTGGATCAAGTTCCCTATTAATGAGCCGGCTGAAGGGCTGAGGAAGTCACAGATTGAGGAATACGTCCAGTTCCACCAGGGCCCGGGTGTACAGCACATTGCAATCGAGTGTGAGGATATAGTCGAGACGATTGACCAGCTTCGTAAGAATGGCATTGAGTTCATCCACGTGCCGGAAACATATTACCACGATATGGAGGAACGTGCGGGTGATATTCATGAGCCGGTTGAGGAGCTCCAGCGTCTGAACATCCTGGTTGACAAAGACGACAAAGGATACATGCTTCAGATCTTCACGAAACCGGTTGAAGATCGTCCGACGCTCTTCTTTGAGTTCATTCAGCGCCGTGGAGGCGAGTCCTTTGGCAAAGGCAACTTCAAAGCGCTCTTCGAAGCTATTGAACGGGATCAGGCTGCACGGGGTAATTTGTAAGACCATCAGAGAAGCGAAGCGGGCTTTCAGAAAGGGAGTCCGCTTCGTGGTAGCGTACTAACGCAGGATTTTTTAAGAATATATCATGGCATCCAGCAAAAAATCGACGCAAGCCCGAAAGAAGTCATCCTCATCCGATTCGCGTAGTTCAACTCCGAGCAAAACCAAAAAGGATGCGAGCCGGAAGAATGGGGTCGCAGCCAAGTCGAAGTCGGGGCAAGGAGTGAGCCGACTGACTTCCCTCATCTCTTCAGAACCTTCCTTTTTCAGGACTGTTGAGCGTTACTTCGATCGTGCCGCGGACCACGCTGATTTCCCGACCGGTATTCTGAATCAGATTCGTGCCTGTAACTCCGTTTACATGATTCGATTTCCTGTCCGCATTAAAAACGATGTGAAGGTCTTTACCGGTTGGCGTGTTCAGCACTCGCATCACCGTCTTCCCACCAAAGGAGGTATCCGCTTTGCCGATCATGTTACACAGGATGAGGTGATGGCATTGGCCGCACAGATGACATACAAGTGCGCAATCGTTAACGTGCCGTTTGGTGGAGCAAAGGGAGGAGTGCAGGTCGATGCAAAGAAGTACGATCTTGATGTCGTTGAACGGGTCACACGCCGCTACACGATGGAGATGATTAAACGGAACTGTATCGGACCAGGTATTGATGTCCCTGCTCCCGATTACGGTACCGGCCAGCGCGAAATGGCCTGGATTGCCGATACCTACCAGGCCGTTTCTCCTGGGCAGATGGATGCGCTTGCCTGCGTGACTGGAAAACCTGTCTCGCAAGGAGGTATCCGTGGCCGTCATTCAGCAACCGGTCGGGGTCTCTTCTTTGCCGTGCGCGAGGCTCTGGCAACTGAGAAGAATGCAAAGCTTTTCGGCATGGAGCCGGGACTTGAGGGGAAACGAGTGATCATACAGGGACTGGGAAACGTTGGATACTGGGCGGCGAAGAACTTGCAGGATGGAGGAACGGAGATCATCGGTATTGCTGAATATGAGGGAGGGATCTATGACAAGAACGGCCTTGATGTGGAGGAGGTCTTCCAGCATCGGAATGAGACCGGGTCGATTCTGAATTTCAAACAAGCGAAGAATGTTAAGCAGAGAAATAAATTGCTGGAGTATGATTGTGATATTCTCGTGCCGGCAGCTCTGGAAAACCAGATTAACTCAGGGAATGCCTCCCGCATAAAAGCAAAGATGATCGCAGAAGGGGCAAATGGTCCGGTCAGTGCTAACGCCGAGGAGGTTCTGCTGAAGCGAGGCATCCACATGCTTCCTGACATTTACGCCAATGCAGGTGGCGTGACAGCCAGCTATTTTGAGTGGTTGAAGAATATTGCGCACGTCCGGTTTGGCAGGATAGGAAAACGACATGAGGAGGGGACGAACAAGCGTATTGTGAACATGATTGAACAGGTGACCGGACATTCCCTTTCACCGAGTGACCGTGCACTCTTTATCCACGGTGCAGACGAGGACGACTATGTTGATTCGGGACTGGAGGAGACGATGATTACGGCTTACTACGAGATCGTCGACGCGTATCGGAGTAATAGCAAGGTGAAGGATTTGCGAACGGCGGCTTTCCTGGTCTCGATCGACAAGATTGGCACTTCCTATATGGAGCTTGGGATATTTCCGTAAGGTCTTTGAACAATTCGTACTTACGATGCAGACCTGTCAATTGTTCGATTGGCAGGTCTGCTATATTTCGGTCCATCACAATCAGAGAAGTATTTTGTGTCTTCTTTGCGTTCTTAGTCCCTTCGTAGTCTATCTTCCAAGGTGTTTTTACCACAAAGACACGAAGAGCACAAAGGAACACCAAGGAATGATGAACGCAATCGATCTCAACCTTACGTCTCTATGGTGACTTATGGTCGCACGCCGGGGAATCTCTCAGCTACGCTCTCAAGGGAGTAACAGATGAGGAGGCATCATGGCAACATCCTTCGTATGCTGATGTTGAGCTACAACAAGGCTTCCCGGATCAATTCTCTGGCATATAGCTCACATCGAACACTGCGCCCGAATGTACGCCCATATCCTGCACAACAGACCTGTCTCCGAATATCCCGATCTGCCACCGCCTGAGGTAACAACCCTCTCCGAACTCCTTGAAGCTCTCGACAAAGGAACAAAAGAACTGCGTGGGGCTATTGCGGATCTCGAAAAGAGTGATTTGGAAAAGCCATGTCTCGGAGAGAGAAGCGTTGCTGAATTTCTTAGGATTGTGATGCGACACCACACGTGACATGCAGGCAGTATCATGGTGACGAAGAGGTTGTATCGAGCAGGTGGTTAGAACATGATGGGAGGTCTACACCACATACCCGAATACCACATCAATAATCAGAATTGCTGCTGAAGAGAGCGTAAAGGAACGGACCGCAGCCGAGCCGACCCCTTCAGCCCCGCCCGTTGTGCCGAACCCGACATGGCAGGCAATCAACGCTGTCACACCGCCGAAGACAAGAGCCTTTGCCAGGCCGAGCACAATTTCCGAGACCTGAAAGTAGTTCAAAATCGAACCGAAAAAGTCGGTGTCGCTGATACCGAACTTCAGAGACGCAAGAAGAAAAGCTCCGGCAATGGCGACAATGTGAGCAAAGACGATCAGCACCGGCATCATAAAGGTAGCCGCAAGGATGCGTGGCATGGCGAGATAGCGTGCCGGATCGATTGCCATCATCTCCAGAGCGTCGATCTGCTCGGAGACCTGCATTGTTCCTATCTGAGCAGCGATTGCTCCACCGATACGCCCGGCAATCGCCAGCGCTGTCAGTACGGGAGAAAGTTCGGTAAAGATCACAGTTGAGATTGAACCACCGATGAAGGGGCGGGCAAGCTCGATCAGGTTGAACTTGACAAAAAGGTTCGTCGCTTGCAATGCCGCGATAGCTCCAGTGAAGGCGCCGATCAGAATAACCAATGGAAGGGCATTCACGCCGATCACAGCCATCTGTTCGATGACAAGCTTGCGCGAACTGATCGCCGTCGGTGCATAGCGAGCTACGTTCCCTCCGAGCACAACAATCCGTCCGAACTCAGCCAGGAATCCGAGCACGAACCGTCCGATGTGTGCAAAAAAATTGCCGATCATCCAGATGATGGTTGCTTCTGCAAAGAGGTAGCAAAGAATACTAGCAATTGAGAAAATATCGAATCTCATGAGGTATACACCAACTCAGACTGTATCAGTCGGGCACTGCTGCTATAGCCTGTTTCGACGTAGTATGGTGTGTATAAGATGTGCTTTCGGTGAATAGAAAGTCAGTAATCGACAGTCAGGTGGTACCTCGGCATAACCGGTGAGCCAAAGACGCTTCTTCAACTTGTTTCGGGAGCATTGCCTGTAACCAAAGCGGTCGCCGACAATCAACTTCACGTAACGGTTGGGGATCCCGGACAGGTTCAGACCTTTTTAAGGGCATTTCGTTTGTTGACATGATTCCGGCCTGAAACAAAGGAGTAAGTAGGCTGACTATAAAGTCATGATGGTCGAAGAGGATTGTTGTGGCTTTGATTTTTCTGTAATTCCTCGTACTCTTCAGCGTCATGAAACTGACAGTATAGGTATGAATTGAACAGGACTCTAAGGGGCCATCCATGAAGCGTAGTCTCATTTATGTTTTCTTTTTCAGCGTTTGTACAGTGACAGGAATGGCGCAAAGTCTCCAGTCTGCCTGGTTCGGGGGTATCGGGGCAGGAATTGGAGCACACGACAATGAGTCGTTTTCAGATCGACTCAGTTCCTGGTCTCCAGTTGGAGAGGATGGACGGGAAATAGTCTATCGGACGGGCCGTTTTTCCAGCACAGGAGTAACGTTGAATGCAGGTGGGGGAGCGCTTCTTGGAGGATCGTTTCTGATTGGTCTGAGTGGCGAGCGCCTTTTCTTTCCATCGGTGATAGCAGTGACTTCAGAGCAGGAGGTTGGGGAGTACAGCCTGAGTGGAGGAGGGGGAGAGCTGGAACTTGGTTGGGCGTTCCTCAACGATGATGCCACATTGGTCTGGCCCTATTTGTCAATCGGATATTACGGCTACGCGCTTGACTTTACGAACAATCTGAGCGATTCGATTCCACTTTTTGAGGGTAAGCCGGTCCCTCCGGGAGCAAAAGCCATGTACACAGGTGCTGCGCCACGGATTGGCCTGGGGGTCGGATTGACTCGCTTTTTTGAAGAGGCTGAAGCAGAGAAGAGTATCAGCGCACCGGTTCTGACCGCGCGGCTTGGGTGGGGCATCTTCCCATCCCATCCCGAATGGGAGCAGGATGGAACAGTTCTTAATAATGGCGGACATACGCCCTGCTACAGTGCACTGGCTCTCTCGATTACAATCGGTGGCGGTTTCGGTTCATTCTGACAGGGTCACAACCTGACAGGGTCACAACCTGACAGGGTCACAACCTGACAGGGTCACACCCTGACAGGGTCACAACACCAACATTCCTGATTCGTCTTGCATGATCGATATAAACGATGAGGGGTCGATCCTGGGTTCTTCCCGAAGCATCTCTGCAATGAATGCCATAAAACCAGACCGATTTGTGCTCTTCCTTCTGTTGGTATTCAGCCTGTCCGTTCAAACGGTCGGTCAGACTACTTCTCCCGAAGCCGATTTGCAGGAACTGTACTCCTGGGGGGACGACTACTTCCTGGAGGTTCTGACTCTCCCTGGCAAAACAGATAACAAGAGCCGTGTTGTTGTGCTGGTGCGTCTGACATACGATTTACTGACCTTTCGCAAGACCACAAAAGCCGGTAGCACGTCGGATCACTACGTTGCTGCTCCATCGGTCTACATAGAAGCACAGGGGGGCGACGGAGTAGTTGTTGACTATGATTCATGGAACGATACTGTCGAAACGACCGAGTATCGTCTCACGAATTCAAAGCTGGTTCTGGCTACCAGCGCGATCGAGCTTGAAATGCGACCCGGAACGTACACGATTACCTATGCAGTCGATGATGGTTCGCCCGGACGTCGCTTCAGCCGGACAACCGATCCGTTTGTTGTGCCTGATTTTGGTAGCGGAGACCCGGCAATCGGGAGGCCAATTTTTCTGAAAGAGAAGACTGAGCATCAACTCTCCCCTGTAGCGATTGATGGGGATGCTCCATTCGGTCAGCCGATCAGATTCTTTGTTCCGTTGGCAAGCCGGGAGGCCCCAACCCATCTGCGTGCCGAGTTTCTTTCGGTGCATCGAGATGAGAAAGAAGGGGAGATTCTGAACATGAAATCAATCGGGACAGGTGTAGTAACGTTCCTCGGTTCGGTCATACCCGGCGAGTTCTACTCGTTTGGTTCGGAAATTGTAGCCCCACTTCACCGTGATTCAATTCCCGATGGAGTGTGGGGAGCCTATTGTGAATTCGAGGCGTCAACAGTTGAACCGGGCCAGTATGCCATAGAACTGACCTATACCGCTGGAGAATTGAAAGAGGTCGATACCCTTATGTTTCGGGTAAAATGGATCAATATGCCATTCTCTCTCTCAAGCCCCGCCTATGCGATCAAGGCCCTTTGGCCTATTGCGACCGATGATGAAATTGATGCGTTACTCGATGTCGGCAAAGAAGGACAGGAAAAAGCACTCTGGGACTACTGGAAAGAGCTTGATCGAACGCCTGGAACGCTCTTTAATGAACGTATGGCCGAATATTACCGTCGGGTTGACTATGCCTTCTTTAACTTTGCTACTCTGAAAGAACATGATGGAGTATTTACGGATCGAGGTAAGATCTACATCCTTTTTGGGCCACCTACTGAGACACGACGGGAGTTTGATCCGGATTCCAATCCCAAGGAGATATGGACCTATAATAACGTGGTCAATCGGGAGTTTGTCTTTCGTGATCAGACCGAATCAGGTGCTTACCGCCTTGTCGAGTATTACGATCTGTGAGATAAATGAGAGGGGAACCTGATGGATCGGTAATTTTGTCGGAAAATATTTGATATTCAGTGAATCGGCGATTGCACTAATGGGCAATTGATAGATTTCAAGACGATAAACAACATACCATTCACAATATAGCCCCGGGCGAAATCGCACCGGGGCAATTACTATGAGCACCTTCGGACCAAATTCGGCCTACATTAACGAACTCTATTATGAGTATTTGAAGAACCCCAGTGCCTTCAATGAGTCGTGGCGGGCATTCTTTGCCAACTACAACCCGAACACTAATGGGGGTGATGCAATGGAGCCCGCAGCCTCGGTTTCACCATCTCAAACACCGAAAGAGGAATTGACCGAGAGGCCGATCACAAACGGATCGTCTGCACAGGAACGACCTGCACCGCAGGAGGAGCAGGCTCCCCCTCGTGAGAGATCTCCTCAGGCCATGTCGGCTCCACAAAAAAGAGCAGAATCAAAGGTCGATGCTCCACCACCTGAGGGAGGGGTAAAGTTGAGTGGCGTTCGATTGCGGATTGTTCAGAACATGGAGCAGAGTTTAACGCTGCCGACAGCCACTTCATTCCGTGAGATTCCGGTCAAGCTGTTGGAGGAGAATCGTCGTCTCATCAACGGCTATCTGAAGGCAAGCGATCAGGGTAAAGTCAGTTTCACACATATCATTGGATGGGCCATTGTCAGGGCACTTGCACACTATCCGAATATGAACAATGCGTTCGAGGAAGTTGGTGAGACTGCCTATCTGGTTCAGCATGAAGACGTAAACTTTGGTCTTGCGATTGATGTAGAAAAGCCAGGAGGAGGTCGTTCCCTCGTAGTTCCAAGCATCAAGGAGGCAAACAGTATGACCTTCCGCGAGTTCTACGACGAGTATGAGAATCTTGTTCGAAAGGGACGAGAGGGAACGTTGGAGATCGACGATTTTATGAGAACAACAATCACTCTGACCAATCCTGGCACAATCGGTACGGCTGCTTCAGTTCCGCGTTTGATGAAAGGTCAGGGAGCAATCATTGCGACCGGTTCGATCAACTACCCAAGTGCCTATCTCGGCATGAACGCCGAAACCTTGAACGAGCTTGGTATCAGCAAGGTCATGCAGATGACCTCCACATACGACCACCGGATTATCCAGGGGGCTGAGTCGGGTCTTTTCCTTGCCAAGCTGCAGGAACTGTTAACCGTTGCCGATGACTTCTATACGGAGATTTTCCGTGCATTGAAGATTCCATATCGTCCTCTCGAGTGGCATCGTGACACACATCGTTCGCGTCTTGGGATGAATGGCACACACGAGGCGATCATGCTTCAGCAGAAAGTCCTACGCATGATTAACAGTTTCCGTGTGCGCGGACACTTGCAGGCTCACATCAATCCACTTGGTGAAGACCTTCATTATCATCCTGATCTCGATCCTGCCACGTATGATCTGACAATCTGGGACTTCGATCGCATCTTTATGACCGGCGGCCTTGCCGAGAAGGAAGAGGCCGATCTGCGTACCATCCTGTCGATTCTTCGCGATACCTATACGCAGCGGATCGGTGTCGAGTATATGCATATCCAGGATTGGGAGCGGAAGTGTTGGCTTCAGAATCAGATGGAGACCTCTCGTAACATGCCGAAGCTGATTCAGGATGAGAAGATGAGGATCCTTCGCAAGCTCAGTCAGGCGGAACTTTTCGAGAAATTCCTCCAGACTAAGTATACCGGACATAAGCGTTTCTCGCTTGAAGGGGCTGAGGGATTGATCCCAATGCTTGATGAGCTGATTCAACAAGCCGGGAGAGTTGGGGTGCGCGAAGTATTGATCGGGATGGCGCATCGAGGTCGTCTGAACGTATTGGTGAATATTCTGGGCAAGAGTGCGCAGAAAATTTTTGCTGAGTTTGAGGACAGAACTGCAATTGAAGAACTCGATCGCTCCGGTGATGTTCCCTATCACACGGGCGCGACAGGTGTAGCGATTACAGGAGAAGGGAAAACCGTCGAGCTTTACCTTGCTCCGAATCCGAGTCACCTTGAGGCGGTCGATCCAATTATTGAGGGGATGACGCGAGCGCGCCAGGACTGTGCTACAAATGAGGATCCTACAAGGGAATATATTCCGGTACTGATTCATGGTGATGCGGCCTTTGCCGGGCAGGGAGTGGTTGCTGAGACACTCAACATGAGTCAGTTAAAGGGATATCACACGGGCGGGACAGTTCACATCGTTGTGAACAATCAGATTGGCTTTACCGCATCCCCGGAAGACACCTACTCCGGCGTCTACAGCACGGACGTTGCCCGAATGGTTCAAGCTCCGATCTTCCACGTGAATGGTGATGATCCTGAGGCCGTTCTGCAAGTTGTCCGTCTTGCCTTTGAGTACCGCCAGAAATTCCGTCGGGATGTGGTTATCGACATGTTCTGCTTCCGCAAGCATGGACATAACGAGAGTGATGAGCCAAGTTATACGAACCCCTTGCTCTACAGCAAGATCAAGGATCATCCTTCAGTGCGCCACGTCTACACCGAGCGGCTTGTTCGGAACGGAACGATGACCAAGGAGAAGGCAGATGAGATTGAGGTGAGCTTCAAGGATGAGTTGGAGGCAATGCTCGAGGCAACAAAAGCACAGCCGAAAAGTCCGGAACCTGAGGATCCTCTTGCCGATCAACGGATCAATCCAAAGGAGAATTGGTCACATCCCACAACAAAGATACCCGAGTTTACATTCGATCATATCACAAAGCATCTAACAACAGTCCCTACCGAGGTAGATATCCATCGGAAACTTGCTCGCTTGATCGAGAATCGCGCAAAACAGATCGATGAAGAGAGGATAGACTGGGCGTTGGCCGAAGCATTTGCTTTTGGTTCACTTGCTCTCGATGGACATCCCGTCCGTCTTTCAGGCCAAGATTCACAGCGCGGTACGTTTTCTCATCGTCATTCTGTTCTGCATGATCAAAAGAGCTACAATGAATTCACGCAACTCGACCACTTAAGCGAAACACAGGCGCACGTCATGGTATATGACTCGCCGCTAAGCGAGTATGCAGTTCTGGGATTCGAGTATGGCTACTCAAGTGCGGATCCGAAAGCGCTTGTTCTCTGGGAAGCCCAGTTTGGTGACTTTATGAACGGAGCGCAAATTATCATCGACCAGTTTATCAGTTCTGGTGAAGATAAATGGAATCAGGTGAGTGGCGTTGTTCTATTGCTCCCACATGGTTTCGAGGGACAGGGACCGGAGCATTCATCAGCCCGACTTGAGCGCTTCCTGACGCTCTGCGCTGAGGATAACATGCGCGTTGTCGTTCCGACTACACCGGCTCAATATTTCCATCTGCTTCGGAAACAGGCGAAACGAGAGATTCGCAAGCCATTGATTGTTTTCACGCCAAAGAGCCTTCTACGCCACAAGTTGGCAGTTTCAACAAGGAATGATTTCCTTCAGGGCGAGTTTATGGAGGTGATTCCTGAGATTGACGCTCTTGATCCAAAGAAAGCGCGGCGAGTGATTTTCTGTTCGGGCAAAGTCTACTACGATCTGCTTGAAGGGCGTCGCAAGCGGGAGATTGATGATGTTCCAATCATTCGCGTTGAAAAGCTCTATCCATTCCCGGTTAAACAGATACGCCAGCAGCTTGAGGATTACCATCACGTGACCGACTTGTTGTGGGTGCAGGAGGAGCCGAAGAACGCGGGTGCCTGGCCGGTAATTCCCCATTGGATGAATCACGTATTACTCGATTTACAGACACTGACTTTCCTTGGACGCCCGGCTTCAGGAAGTCCGGCAACCGGAAACAAACATCAGCACAAGCTGGAGCAAGAAGAGATTGTGAAGAGAGCCTTGGTGTTTTGAGGGGCGAGTATTGTAAGAAAAGTCGGTGAGGGTAACCGGAACAGTTTGGTTACCCTTCCCTGTTTCATAGAGGTAATCCCTCCCTGTTCCGCTCCTTCATTCCGCATTCATATCTTCAGCTCGTGGATTTCTATTTCGAGTAACTTTAGTCATAGCTCTATCGATGTGTTCTTTCGTTTCTATTCTCTTCCTGTTTCTGTCAGTACTTTCCCTGCAAGCTCAGGAACACCTCCTGCAGTCCGGTCCAATGCTCGGTTATTCTGAAATGCGCGAGGTCTTCATCTGGGCACAGACGACCGAATCGGCTCGTGTCAAAGTTTTCTATAGGGAAAAAGGGACTGAGGAGCCGTGGATCGATTCCCGGGAGATCCTAACTGTACCGGAGGATGCGTTCGTCGCTCATCTGGTGCTCGACCAGGTTGAACCGGGAAAGAGGTACGACTACCATCTCTTCATTAACGATCAGAAGGTGGAACGCCCTTATCCAACTGAATTCCAGACACAGACACTCTGGCAGTGGAGAACAGATCCGCCGGAGTTTACCATTGCTCTCGGAAGTTGTGCCTACGTCAATGAGGAGGAGTATGACCGTCCGGGGGAACCGTATGGCGGAGACTATCAGATTTTCGAGAGTATTCACAAGCTTCGTCCTAACGCAATGCTCTGGCTGGGTGACAACACCTATCTCCGAGAGGCGGACTGGTACTCCCGCTCCGGAATTCTGGAGCGCCACACCCATACCCGTTCGCTGCCGGAGTTGCAACCACTTCTGGCCTCCACACACCACTACGCTATCTGGGATGACCACGACTTTGGACCAAACAACAGCGATCGGGGCTTCCGCGAAAAGGAGACAACATGTGAAGCATTCAGGTTGTTCTGGGGAAATCCGACGTACGGTACAGAGGAGGTAGGTGGAATCTTTAGCATGTTTCAATGGGAAGACATTGAGTTCTTTCTGCTCGATAACCGCTGGCACAGGTCGCCAAACAACAGGAAGACGGGGCCACGTGAAATGTTCGGCGAGGCACAGTTGGAGGCATTGATCGACCGACTTGTCAATAGCAGAGCCCCGTTCAAGATCATCGCAATGGGTGGTCAGGCGCTTAATCCGGTCGAGCGATGGGAGACGTGGGCAACCTTTCAGGAAGAAAAAGCAAGGTTTATGGAGATGATAGCCGAAGAGAACATATCGGGGGTCTTCTTTCTGAGTGGCGATCGCCATCACTCTGAGTTGACGAAGCTGGAACGTGAGGGAGACTATCCTCTATACGATTTAACGGTGTCGCCTCTGACAGCCAACCCGGCCAACTACCCAAATGAGCCAAATACTCTTCGTGTACCAGATACCTACGTTGGAGTCCGCAACTTTGCGACGCTGACGTTCACTGGTCCTCGAAAAGAGCGTGCCATGACAATGCGGATCTATGATGTTGCCGGCAACGAGTTGTGGAGTCAGGTGGTTCAGGCGAGCGAACTGAAACGTAAGAAATAAGAGGACGAGAGGCTTCCTGTAGACATTGCCATTTCATAGCCTAACGCGACTTTGCCGAACAACCGGGTTGACATAGCTTTCATCACCTTACTTGAGCATTAGCATCTCAAGCTTCAATGGTTCGGCAAATTCTTATCAGAAGGACAATTTTCCGGATAATTCTGCTTTTCATTTTTGCGATTGGTGAGCCAGGGCTGTCTGCGCAGACGTTCGACACCAATCGGACTACGACTATCGGAAATAAAATATCCGTTTGACCCTCTCGAATTTTGGTACGATTGGAACCGGATTTGCTGGTTGGCCTTCTTTGCCGTCATGTCAGTATCCGGCAAATTCAGGGGTTGAGCACCTCTTTATCGGTGGACTATGGGTTGGCGGAGTAATTGACGAGGGAGGAAACCGAGTCACAGCCGTTTCAACAGGAGCGGTTGACGTTTCCTCAGTGCGCGATCTCTCCGAAGGCTTTGAGATGAGGACCACAAGTCCGATGCGTGAGCGCTCAAGCGACATCGCTTCTCTGTTCTTTTCTCCTGATGCGGTGAGCGAGCAGGACTTCATAGCCGATTTTACCGACGCGAACAGGAGGCTCCCTGGCCGTGATCCACCACAGCCGATTCCGAATCATGTAACTCCTCTCAATCTTGCCGTCCATCTCGAATCGTATGCCTGGAGTTTTCCATTTGCCGACAACTTTGTAATTCTTCGCTACACGATCACTAATGTTCCGACGAAGGTAATCGACAGCTTTCGCGTTGGATTCTGGGCGGACGGTGTTGTGCGGAACACACTTTTTACTCCTCCGGGTGGATCGGCCTTCTACGCATCAGGAGGAAATGGGTTCGATACGGTCGAACGGAACATATCTTGGCAATTCACAACATATCACTGTCAGCTTCAGAATGGAATCAGATCGGAAGTCGGGGGTGTCCTGTAAACTGTGTAAGTGGTCATTCGTACACGCGATTTCATCAGGAGCTACAGACCATGGCCAAACTCACGGACAAACAGTAGGCTCTTCTGGACGAGCTACTCAAGGACTTCAGCGGGAATGCGAAGGATATATTCGGTGAGGGGGGCCTGCTCAAGACCATAGGTAAGTGCGCACTCGAGGCGGAGATGACCCATCACCTCGGATATCCACCGCACGATCCATCGGGTCGCGGCAGCGGCAATTCTCGTAACGGTTGCAACACGAAGACGCCCGGGAGCGAGTCGGGTTCGTTCGATCTGGAGGTTCCTCGCGATCGCAACGGCAGTTTCGAGCCCAGGATCGTGGCCAAG
>JAGWAZ010000045.1:17045-35919 GCA_021296135.1 Chlorobiota bacterium
GCAGTTCTACGGTGCGGATGTCTCCTCGAGGCTCGTTTCTGAGGTGACCGACAGCCTGCTTGAGGAGGTGAAGGCTTGGTAGGCTCGCCCTCTGGAAAAGGTCTACCCGATCGTCTACTTCGACGTGCTGTTCGTGGAGTCTCGCGAGGAGGGATCGGTGCAAACGCGATCGCTCCACTCTGGAAGAAAGACTGGCAGCCTCTGGCGCCCTTCTTCGACCATGCGCCAGCGATCCGCAAGGCGATCTATACGACCAATGCAGTCGAGTCGCTGAACTACAGCCTGCGCAAGATCGTCAAGGTGCGGGGAGCCTTCCCCAACGACGAGGCGGTGCGCAAGCTGCTCTACCTGGGTCTGCGCGAAGCCCCGAAGAAATGGAAGCGCCCGATCAGGGCCTGGAAGGCAGCACTCAACCAGTTCGTCATACTCTATGGAGACAGAGTACCCATTGAACATTAAAGCCGCTTACACAGTTTGTAGGACACCCCCGTCTGTGCTGCTCTCATGTGTGTACCATAACTGAAAGATTATCAGGCATGATGAAAACGCTTCTTTTTATGACCACACTTCTTTTACCTCTCTCTCTTCAAGCACAGATTTCGGTCTACTTCAACAAATCAGTCGATACGACGCTGCTGTTGCAGGGAAACCTGGCTTCCGGAGATAATGATTTCTCGTTGATTGTGCTTGAGCGTCTGTCGCAAGCGGAGTATTCAGTCGATATGATGATGTATAATCTTTCGGTACAGCCTGTGGTCGACGGGTTGATTGCAGCAAAGAATCGCGGTGTAAAGGTGAGGGTAATCGGACATATTGAAAATGTTGAGGACAACTCACGCTTCCAGCAACTGCAGGGAGCCGGAATTCCAGTTCATACGAATCCCGAAGCTCCATCAGGAGAACGACAGCAACTCATGCACAATAAGGTATTTCTGATCGATGCCCGGCCGGGCAGATCGGCAAACAGCACCCCAACAACGATTACTGGTAGCTGGAATGCCACGGTTAATCAGACCTATAACGATCCAAATAATCTGCTGGTCATTGAGGATGCTGAAGTTGCTGCTGCCTATCTAACAGAGTTTGAAGAGATGTGGGGAGGCTCGGGAGATACTCCCGATCCCCGGAGTGCTCGCTTTGGCCCGTCAAAGCAAGACAATACACCACACGACTTTACGCTTTCGGATGGTACTCAAATTGAAGTCAGGTTTTCGCCGAGCGATTCGACAGCCTCCCGTATCAACTTTGCGCTTTCGACCGGTCAGAGTTCAATCTATACAGCCAACCTGACCTTTACCTATAATCAGTTCGGTACGACGCTTCGCAACCAGGTTAACCGCTTTAGCGCTGACGTCCGTTGCATTATTGATAACGTTAATGACCAGGGAAGCGAGTATGAATTCCTGAGTGGATTTACTGAGGCGTTCGATTGGCAGGAAAACGGGATCTTTCACCACAAGTACGGAATAGTGGATGCTCTTCCGCTCGGTTCCGGCAGTGTTCCTATTGTCGTTACCGGTTCCCATAACTGGACGAGTTCAGCGGAGAATTTCAATGATGAGAACACCGTCATTATATACAGTGAAAAGATTGTCAATCTGTTTCTTCAGGAATTCAGCGCACGATATAAAGAGGTAGGTGGAACAAAACCCCTTGGCGAGACAATAACCGTCAATCAAGATTAAAGAGAATCTGCAGGCAGTGCCTCTCTGGCCAAATCTAGCGCAATCCTATGTGATGATTCAGTAACAGCAGGGTGGAGGGATTGAACTGCGAGGTATTCTGGGAAGGGCTATCAATGTAAGCTACAGATCTTCTGGTGATGTTCTGCAAGTCGATCTGGAGAGTCTGCCAGAGGGGAGTTATTTTCTCTTGGTAGGGAATCGTTTTGTGGAACCGCTCCAGATTCTGAGATAAAAGAGAATCACGCAAAGACGCTAAGAATCGCAAAGGAGGAAATAAAAGTAAGACCTTCAAGAGAAAGTTCCCGCTCTCTATCGAGAACAAAGGCTTTTTTGTGCTCCAAAAGAAAAGCCCGAACAATCTATTGATCATCCCGGCCACATCTTCTTCTTCACGTCATCACGTGTCGTGGCTATCAAAGATAGTCGCACTTCAAAAACTTAGGCAGCTGCGCTCTTATCTCTACCTTATCGTCCCTGTAATCCCAAATCTTCCTGTATACTGGACATCCTGGCGGTGGGCCAGGGCAGCAATCTTCGTTCACTTCGCCGGTGACAACCACTCTTATCAGGTATCCTCCACGCTTCGGTACCTCAGCACGTATGCCATTCGGATTGCCGTTCTGAAAATCGACGCCGCTTCTAAAGGTTTGCACCCCACCGACCGGCACAGCACGTATGCCATTCATCGTGAAGATCTCAACTTCCACAAGGTCTATACGGAGGTGGTCAAGAACTGCTCCAGGGCCACGCTCCAGGCCGTTATCAAGGGCAAGGTCAATTTGGGTAGCATCATCCATTTAGACAAATGGAGGGCTACAATAGGTTGGTGGATCTAGGTTACAAAAAGCACTATAGGTTGGACCACGGCAAGGATGAATTTGTAAACGGCCATTCCCATATAAACGGCATCGAAGGCTTTTGGGGATACGCAAAGACAAGGTTGGCAAAGTTCAGGGGCATGGACAAAAGAACATTTCTGTTACATTGGAAGAAACAGAGTTCAGGTACACTAACCGCATCAACAATTTGTACAAAATGTTGATGAAAGAACTCAAAAATAGACCCTTAATCTAGCCATGACCCAAAACTATATATAACGTGTCTCACCAACAATCATGTGAATAAGATGTATGCAGGTCTTTCACTCTGATGATAAAGTGAAGAAGAAACTCAATCAAGAATTAGCTCTTTGGATTGTTCGCTGACTATACCTGCAAAAACATGACGCCCAGAAGTGGTGTCAAAGTTCCAGTTGATTCTACTAACAACAAGAAGGATTTTGCCTGTAGGAACATTGGAAATATCTGACGGATTAAATGTGTGTGATCCATCATCAGTTGTTAATACATGATAAGTCGAACCAATATTGATACTATCTACCCTAATCAGGGATAACTGGACCGTATCTGTTGCTGCAGTTCTGTTCCATGTTGTAGTAAAACCGTTTGTTCTGGATACAGTATCCATTAAGCTTGGCGAAGTGATTTGTGTATGACCATTTGGATTTGTGACATCAATTAATAATGACGCGCCAAAGCTACTTGACCCCGTTACCTGAAAGTAATATAGGCCTCCATTCATATTTGGACGAATTATTGATGTTCCTGTATTCCAATGTCCATAGGAGGTAAAGCCATTGTCGGTCATCTTATCTAAGGTAGCACTTCCAAATAAAATATCTCCACCATCTATTCCAATTCCTGACCCATTAGCAAGCTGTGCTTCAACATAGAGCCTGTCTATGAATCCGTCCTCTAGCGAGTCGAATTTTAGTCCACCAATCAGAAGACTCGTTGAATCGCTAATAGGCACTCCAAAAACTTTGTTCACTGTTATAAGGCCTGTCGGTGCATCTTCTGCACACGAAGAAAGCAAAAAGACCATTGCCAAATACATTGAAAAGATAAGTTTAAGCCTTCCTGAAAGATTTTTTGTGTTCATAATTGAATTCTTTGTTATAAAGTGAAAATTAACATAGCTATGAGTCTATGTGTAGGGAGTCGGTAAAATAGGTCTATATGGAACTTGTATTGTTGTATTGCATGCAACTCTAACCCATTGTCGAGTTGACCATCCATTTACTATATGACAGTATGTTCCGTCACATTTTAGTGTCCAACCGATGAAGAAGGCTGATAACTGCATCCATCCTGATGTACCTACACAATTAAAACAGTATTTATTGGCCGAATTTCTATTCACACAGCCATCAAAACCGTAATCCCCGAAGCAATCTGTACAGGAACTCTGACCGGCAGAATTGAATAATCGTAGGCATGTCGTACCAACAAATACTGGACAACCCTCAAATGAAAAATCTCCTCTGGGGGTATACCCGGTAGCCGGTGGAAATAGATTCACACAAAGAGTGTAATGGCATCGAGGTGATGAACCACCCCAAGGGTTATGTTGCCATACTGAACGAAACAAACATCACACAACATAGCAACATCTGCTTTGTTACTTTTAATAGATTCATTTTAACATAGAATTTTAGTGAAAGAATAATTGTTTGTCTATTGGTTAACGTTTCTACTTCACTTCGTAGACCGAGAAAACTATCACTCGGTGATGTTAAAAATCCCCTCTGCTATCGTGTAACCATAGACAGAGAACTTGTGGGTCGATGTGCCCATCACCTCACCATCTCCACGAGTAATATGATGATTCCGGGAGCAGGAGGATGTAACATTCAGTGTTCTTGTTACAGCCACGTCCTCAGTTGATCGCGTTTGATAGCTCCTGATCGCGGAGGCTATCAGCCATCGCCTTGTAGTCGTCGGGACAATTCTTCATCATGTCGTCCAACATCTGTTGTGCATCGTGGACCGTCAACGGACGGCTCCCGTCCGCTTCTTCTACCCTGAGTTCCTCTGGAGCGTTCAGCCCGAGCAGCTTCACGCGTTGCAAGGAGGCAAAGAAGAACTCGTCCGTTTTAGAAGAGAGTGTTCTATTTCGTGCATTCTTTGTGCCTTCCTGCCAGGAAGGTGTATCTTCTCTATAGTAGTCACAACCGTCCACTAATGAATTTCCTGACATTGTCTACTATCAATGACCTGAACGATGTCCAACGCGAGGCGGTCACCAAGACAGAAGGTCCGACGCTCATCGTTGCCGGGGCAGGATCAGGCAAGACTCGTGTGCTAACATGTCGTATCGCCTGGTTGCTTTCACAGGGAACCGAACCCTGGCGAGTGTTAGCTCTTACGTTTACCAATAAGGCGGCCCGTGAGATGAAGAAGCGTATTGCCGGGCTTGTCGGCGAGCGCCGTGCTGCTCCGCTCTGGATGGGAACATTTCACTCGGTCTTCAGTCGTATTCTGCGTCGTGAAGCCAAAGCTCTTGGCTATACCTCCAGCTATACGATCTACGATTCCGACGATTCTCTGAGCGTCATTCGTCAGATAATGACGCTTCGTGGAATTTCTCCTCAGGATTATGCTCCGAAAGCAATACAGCATCGGATCTCTTCTGCAAAAAACGGGATGATCAATCCCGCGCTTTATCGAGCGCAAGTTGGCAACGCGTTGGAAGAGCGTGTGGCACGGGTCTATGAAGACTATGAACAGAAGCTGAAGTCGAGCAATGCAATGGATTTCGATGATCTTCTGGTCAAGACCATCACGTTGTTCGAGATGCGACCGGAGATCCTTAGCTCATGGCAGGATCAGTTCCGCTATATCCTGATCGACGAATATCAGGATACAAATCGGGCACAGTATACCGTTGTGAAGAGGCTTGCCGAGAAGCATCGAAACATCTGTGTTGTGGGGGATGATGCACAGTCGATCTATCGCTTTCGTGGCGCAGACATCCGCAACATTCTTGACTTTGAGCGCGACTATCCTGATTATGATATCTACCGGCTCGAGCAGAACTATCGTTCTACCAAGACCATCCTTGCAGCTGCTGACGATGTGATTTCAAACAATCGTGGTCAGATCCGGAAATCTCTCTGGACAAAAAACGATCAGGGAGAACAGATTGGTGTCCTGACCCTCCGAGATGAGCGCGATGAGGGAAGTGAGGTTATACGAATGATCCGTGATGAACAGAACAAAGGGGTTTCCCTCAACGAAATTGCCGTTCTCTATCGGATCAACTCGCAATCCCTTTCGATTGAAGATGCCCTGCGTCGTGCCAACATCCCATACACACTGGTTGGTGGTGTTGCTTTCTATCAGCGAGCTGAAGTCAAGGATACGTTAGCTTACCTCCGACTCCTTGTCAACGAACGAGACGACGAATCATTCCTGCGCGCTGTCAACCGTCCGGCTCGTGGCATTGGCGAGGTCTCGATCCGTCGCCTTCGTACTGCTGCCGAGTCTCATAGCTCCCCCTTACTTGTGATGGCCCGTATGGCCGATGAGGTTCCTGATCTTACGCCTCGTGCTACAAATGCTTTGAAAAATTTTGCAGGTATGGTCGATGCATGGCAAAAGACTATCAACGATGCTCCGCTACCAGAGATCGCCCACATGGCGTTGACTGAATCGGGACTGATCCGCTCATTCAAGGATGAGGGGACGCCCGAAGCGATGGTGCGCTGGGACAATGTGCAGCGATTGCTTTCACACATTGCCGAATTTGTGGAGACCAACCCCGATGCAACTTTCGACCAATATCTGCAAGAGATTTCTCTCCTCTCTGATATTGACAGCTATGACCAGGCTGATGATCGTGTCACACTGATGACAATTCACTCAGCCAAAGGACTGGAGTTCGAGACGGTAATTGTCCCTGGATTGGAAGAGGGGTTGTTCCCGATAGGTCAGTCGGCTGGAGATCAAGAAGAGTTGGAGGAGGAGCGTCGCCTTTTCTATGTTGCGGTAACCCGGGCGAAGAAACGACTCTATCTGACCAACTGCGAGCGTCGGTATCGTTTCGGGGAGTTGAGTTATCCGACACCATCTCGCTTTTTGAACGAGATTGGAGACGAGCATCTCCATTTCAGTGCCACTGCCCCCAGAGGAGTATCATCTTTCTCTTCGTTCAGCTCCACTTCAATTCAGTCACGTCGTCGCCCAAAACCAAGGTCTCGGTCCAAACCTGCCTATGATGAATGGACGCCAGATCCTCTTCCCGTTGATGATTACTCTCAGGTGCCGAGGACGTTGGAAGTCGGATCGATTGTTGCGCATGACGCTTTTGGTAAGGGACGCGTTGAAGCAATCAATGGTCAGGGGGAGAAGACACGCGTAACCGTCCGATTCGAGGGGGTCGGTCGTAAACAACTCATGCTGAAGTTTGCGAGACTACGTCTATTATAAAGCCGTTGAGAGAAATTTCACTCGTATTGATGTTGTAATCTATGGGAGAGCAAGAGAAATATCAGACGTCATACGTCGGAACTCGTTTGCGTAGTATAATTCAGTCTGATGACTGATGTCTGCCCTCTTCTCATACTTTTTCGGCACGATTCATGCCTGAACGATATAATATCAGTAGTGAGTAAAGAATCATAGTGGATGCGTTGGACTTGTGGCTGAAGATGGGAGCGAATTTTTCCCTTATTTTGTCATATATTAGTAGACGTTGTCTGGGGAGCAGCTGCTGCTGATTCAATGAAAATGGTGCAGGAGTTAGCTGCATCATGCAGTGTTACATAGTTAATGTTGTCAATCCTGATGGCATTGATCAGGGGGGGTATCTCATTTAGCACTGGAAAGAGCCAGCAAAACAGTTTTTACGACAACAAAGCCAACAGTAAACGCTAACCATAACCACGGATAAGCGCTATGTCGAAAGGTGGAGCAGGTAAGGTCTATTTCGTGTTGTACCTTGCCGTTATTCTTGAGCTTCTGATCATCTTCATCGAACGCGATGAAGCCGAAGAAAACTTGCGCAGACAACAACGTGAGGCTATTCAAATCGTCCAGACAATCCTCTCCCAGTTACAGACCGGGGCGGGAGCAACAGCAATCACTACACGTCCTAAGGATAATATCATGTTGAGTGATAAAGACCCGGAGTCAACAGTTCGAGTTTACGATGTTCTGGTTGCTGTCGGTGACTCAGCTTCTCAAAGAGAAAACAGTCTTCGTGGCGATGATATCCCCATGTTGGAATACAAGATATCTCATATTGGTGATCCGAACATTCCTGAAGAGGAATTGCCTCTGGATACAGCCGATTTGAGCGATAACATAATTTTTCACGCGATTTTGGGTACCGAACATGGCGGATACTTTAACCCGAAGCAATTGAGTGGTAGTGTTATTCCGACAGGCGATCCTACGGCCTATTTCCAGTTGAACGAAAAAATGACTGCACACGAAATCGCAAAAGGACGTCGGGTGAAGGTCTTCCGTGTAAACTTCGAGCCGACGAACGGGGAGGGCTGGTATCGATTGCGGTTTAAATCTCAAACAAACCAGATCATGGGTGTGATCGGAATAGAGCCGAAGGATAATGATACCGTTCGTATAGGAAACGTGAGTTTAACTGTAAAACAGTTGCGTTCCGTGCAGAAGTTCCTTGACAAGGAGAGCAATGCAGACGAGGGGCAGCAGAAGGTCAAAGAGTATATTGAAGCCTTGCTCGATCAAGACAAGTGGAAGGATTTAGAGGCCAATCGAGGGACGAATGCTATCGACGTTCGTGTTTTCCGACCGGACATGCCGCCACCTCCAGATCCAGTGGCAGAAATTCTTGTACCACGTGATGAAATCTTCTGGTACACGGGCGCTCCGTTTGAAATGCCTGTGAAGCTCGGGCCTAAAGAGGGAAGTAAAACGGTCGATCCTCCTACCGCTACGCTTCTTGAGGATCCAAACGTCCAGAATCGCTATACTCTGGTGCTTCCATCACAGACTGCTGCAGGTGAACTGGAAGTTGCTGTTTCAGCATCATATGGTGGAAAGAGCGAAGAGTCCGTAAAACGCCTTGTAATCCTGAAACCTGAGTTAACTCGTGGCGCAAAAGGTCAACGGGCGGTCCGTGCATATATCGGCAGAGTCTATAATCCGGGGACGCAATGGGAGGCAACACAGATTCCACCGGAACATTATTGGACCGAGGTGAAGATTAATGGTGAGCGGGTCTTCAAGAAGGCAGGTACCAAATTCTCGCCCGACGATCTGGATAAAGACAAGATGGAAATCAAGGAGTCGACACGCAGTGTCCATACAACTGTTTGGTGGGCCCCTAGTGGAAGAATTGATGAGACCAAGTGGGTAGCGCTGGCGACTAATGATCCCAGTGTAAGTTCAACTCAAATCCAATTGCCAAAAACTGAACCGCGTTATCAAGCTCCCACTCATGAAGACGGGTTTGAATTTACATGGACGATTACAAGGAACAATACCAGCAGTGATTTCGGCCCGATTGTCGTTCGTCAACCGCTTGATGGTGGTCGCTTTGGCGAGGCAACCAGTGTGACAGGATCGTGCGAAGAATGCGGGGACCTTGGTTTAAGTCAGCCACGCATTACTTCGACTGGCAATTATCAATGGTCTATGTACATGGAAGTTGCTGATGTGAGAAAGATGATTGAAAAGCGGCGACAAGTGGACGGCAAAATCTTGGAGATCGAAATAGCAATTGCTGGACGCAGGTCAGATGCAACCGGTCTTATCTATTTGATCGTTCGTCTTGGCGGTTAAACAAGGAAGAGAATTTTATTGCTGATAAATCTCAGATATAAACCGGAGAACAATATGCTTAACATGATGTGCAGGTTTGGTGGGTTCCTTCTCCTACTGATTGTAGGAGGAGTAGTTGCCGTCACTCCGCCAGCGGAGGCACAGCCTGAGAGTGATAGCGAAAAGATGCGTACCCGGCTTGACAGACAGATTGGTGCATTGATTCGCTCGATCGGCGATATTATCTGGTCTGATGTTCGCATCTACAAACTCGAGAGCGATTTCAAGACGCGTCTGGTTACCAGTATGCAATCTGAAGATGAGGCCGATCTTGAACGATTAAAGCAAATCGGCGAGATCATAGCACCCGATCCAATACCAAGCTTTGATCAAACAGCTTTGTCTATCGCTGCCTCACCAATTGTGCGAAGCGGTCAAACGTTCCGAACGAAATTGGGAGAAAGGCTCATGCTTGATCCAGAGTTCGAGATCGAAGAGGATGAAGCCAATGATGCATATAACATAGCTGCAACGATAATTCAGAATCGGAAAGGTCGACCGAAGAACTTCTATCTTGTCACCTCAAGCGATCATACCACCCCAAGATTAATGGCTCTTCTCGGTATTAATCTTGAGACAGGCACGCCAATTATAACCTCGTTTGTTAAGGTCGGGACACAGCTCTATGACTATTTGAGTTCGAATAACACAGATTCTACCATGTATGAAGAGATGGTAGCTGCGGTTATGGAGAACAACACCCAGTTGCTTTCGAATCAGATGTTCGTCCTGCGTGACCTGGCAAACACTCCGATAGGTGAGCGGACAAATACGCGTGCAACTGGCATTGACGCGAACGAACATGCATGGGTTGTTCAGAGTATCAGCGTTGGACGCCCAATCCGTGAGGAGTGGAGCGCTGCCGATACGACAAGCGATGCCGGTGGTATGGACGATCCATGGGATCTTGGTTTGGATGGCGCTTGGGAACAAGATGAAACGGGTGTGGATATTGTTAAGGGAGCCGCAGTACCCGGCGCAATAGAACATCCGAATGAAATTGTTGTAGGTACGGATGTTCTCGCAGGCTACTACGTCTATGGAATGACAGATAGGCAAGTGAAGGAAACTGAGTGGGGAGTGGAGTTGCTCAACAATTTTGATGAGATAAACTATCCATCGATCTGGGGTGGACGGATGACGCTGAACGCGATCTTGCGGAATGTCAAGATCGGTGTAGTCCTGCCTCAGCCTCGCTTTGGTGGTGAAACCATTGCAGAGAGCGGTCTGTTGGATGAACCACAGAAGATATTGGGCGGTTACGGTATTGCCTTTGGTGGAAACTTTACCGCTCCAATGTTGCATAATTCAGGTCTCTTCAACTTTCACGCCTCGTATACATTTGGTGAGTCAAGTACAGATGCTATCCTTCCTACTCTCTTGGATATCAGTCCGGTTGGTGATACTACGAAGCGTTCCGGAGGTGAGGTTGCTTACTTGATCCGTTATGCCTTCCAGGGCTTTTATTCGTTCGGCTTTTATGCCGACAACAACGCCAAGCATCTCTTCCGGCTGAAACTCGGTGGAGCTGTCTATGGTGTTGACACATATGAACGACAACAGCACATCGGTCCGGGTGAAAGCGTTGATACGGTGCCGGCACTGCTGAAGAAAATTCATGGTGAAAATCAGGGAGGTGTTGCGGGCAAAATTGAGTATATGAAAGGTGGAACTGATATTCCGTATGGAGCAGGATTCCAATATTTCGATGGGTCGTTACAGGGAAATGTCTGGCTCCAGTTCGTGGTGTCACGTGTCCTTGACCTGAAGTTTGAAGGGAAATGCTTTACATCGTTGTTCCGCGAACCTCGGCGATGGGAAGCAAATTCGTTGGTTGTTCCCTCTATTGAGTTGAAATATCACTTTGGCACGCCATGATCGGGTAAATCTCATTCTTCCGTAGTAAAAGTCAGTTATCACAGAGCTTAATAATGATAGACCGATGCGCAAGACAATTTTCCTAATGGCATTGATCCTCGCCGGCAGCATGACGGTGAGCGCTCAACGACCATCAATACCTGATTTGGAGCAGAACATCAAGGATTTGAACACCATCGATCCCGATGTCGGTAAATACTTCCCTCGTTGGCGTATTATGGAGGCTGATCTGAAGACGAAGCTTGCACTCTACTTCCGTTCAGTAGGCGTTCCTGTCAAGACGAGTGATACGATGACAGTTACCGCGTCGTTCGATAAGGGGAACGGTGAACATCAGGATATCCTACAGATCAGGGCGGGATCTTACCCTGGATCTGAACTCAATAGTCGTCAGGCGGTGGAGAGCGCTTTGGGTGTCGACCTGTATCAGCAAATTCTCAACCGGAAATATGCTCATACCGAGATCCCACCAGCCAAGCCTATTACCAAGACTGGCGCAGATCGAGTCCCGAGCGTCTTCTATCCAACGAATGCAAAACAGTTCGTCGCTATTAGTGCGTTCCGTCAGGCGGTCCAGATTGGGACGACAGGAGCTCGACTTGAGCATCTACTTGGTAGTGATGAGGTTGGTTATCCGTTCTGGTCGGGTGGTCAGGGAAAAGCTCTTATCGACTATCCTATCATTCGTCAGGAGAACGCAGAATTACGTTCCGATGGCGTTCCGGACCCATTCAAGTTCTCTTTGGGTGTTGGTTATCGTCTGAAGTTCGGTGCTCCGGATCAGAGCCCTGTTACTGATCTATTCCTACCACGCCGTCTGAACAGCGCTATTGGCCCTAAGGCGATTGTACGCGCGGAGTACCGTCTTCCACAACTGAATGATCTTGGTATTGGTTTCTATACAGAATTGCCGTTTAACAAGCAAACCAGTTCGGAGGGAGTAAGGGGGAATGATGAGGTTGTATGGGTTCGGGATTCAATTCTGACAACTCGTCCGGCTGTCCCGATCCGTACGGCTTTCTTTCTACGAACAGTTACTCAGGGAAATCTGTTCTGGGAAAACTGGTTTGATAACTATGAGCATTATGTCCGTTTCAGCCTGGGCATGTCCTATCAGGAGTTTGCAGTTGGTGCGTTGAGGGTAGGAGAAAACTGGCTTGATCCGGACGGCGTAACAACACGATTTGTTGATGAACGAGGAGTAGTGCAGCAAGGACCGGACGCAAGTCCACCAGGCCTTGCAGATAATGTCGAGTATCGTGGTCTTGTTCACCCAACCGAAGTACAAGATTGGCTCTATGCCAAGATTGAATACTTGAATCAGTCCGACTTCCCGTTTGGCGTATCAGCACAACTTTCTAACAGGAATCTGTTGCTCAGCGGTTTTGTGCCGGTTGTTCCAAACTGGCTTTTCCTTCAGGCCAAGTATTCCACGGCGTTGCTCCGGAGTGAGCCAGTGCCTTGGGAGCAGAAGACATTCATTGTCATCTCACCAGTCTTGCGCTTTATGTTAGAATGATCTGCTTTGAGCGAAGCATATAATCATACAATGATATCGGCAAAGATCAAACAATCCGTGATCCGGAGTTTGAATCCTCCGAAACAACATTGCGTATAAGGTGTCTCCGCACAACAAGTTGAGCTTCTGTTACTCATCTGGTGTGCGGAGCTTTTTTTAATCGGCACGCTTTTTTGTATGTAACCCGATAGTGCTTGAACGATAGTTTGTTGAAATAGCCCCTGATATAGATAATGAAACCACCTCACGTTAATCCGATGCACATGTCCAGACAATTACCTCAATATCATCTCCATGTCATACGAGTAACCGGAGTTATAACCTGGTTACTCCTTCTCTTGACGACCTCTCTACCTGCCCAACGAAATCAACGTTCAACCGATACGACTTCCGAAGAAGAACGCCTGAAATCTACAGCGGTCATGACAGTCGATTCTGCACTTCAGGTAGAAGTGCGGAACATTGATATCACGCGTTTCCCAAACGTTGGTATCATCTTCGATGTGTTTGATAAGGAGCACCATTTTATTGATACGTTGAAGAAAAGTGACATAATTATTACTGAGAACGATATCGATCAGGAGGTGCTCGATCTCTCTCTTATTACCAGTATTAACCGTGTCCCAATTGATTTTGTCTTTGTGATCGATCATACCGGCAGTATGCGCGATCAAATCGACGCTGTAAAACACAACATTGACGAGTTCACCACACGACTGGCCGCCAAAGGTATCGACTATCGACTCGGCTTGATTGTCTTTGATGACAACGTGGCGGCGCGTCACTGGATGACCGATAAGATCAAGGAGTTCAAAGGATGGATTGATGCGATTGAAGTAAGCGGCGGTGGAGATAAAGCCGAGAACGCGCTCGAAGGATTACGTGCTATGACGGGAATGAACTTCCGTTCAAGCGCAAATCGTGTTGCGATTCTCGTGACGGATGCTCCTTATCACCGGTATAATGAAAAAGGATTTGGACGAACACGTTATACCGAGCGAACGATTGGTGCTGTGTTGGAGCGACAGGACATTCGTGTCTTCAGCATCGTTAATCCCTCAATTCGAGGTTACTATGAAGTTTCGGATCGAACAGGTGGTCGCGTTTTCGACATTAACAAACCCTTTGCTGAGATCCTTAACGATTTTCTCGAGACGATGACATCGCTCTATAACGTTACCTATCGTTCCCACGCAGGTCTTATCCCTGATTCAATTGAGGTCGAGCTTCGCATTCCACGGTCTGGAAACGTCTCACGCAAGAGTTTCGCCGTCCTGGAAGTCGGCCGTAAGCTGGTGCTTGACAATATTCATTTTGCCTATAACCGTTACGACATTGAACGAGAGTCGATGCCGGAACTTGATTATCTCGTCAAGTTGATGAAGGCACGACCAACGCTCCGCATCAAGATTGAAGGGCATACGGACAATATGGGAGATGAGTTATACAACCAACGCCTTTCCCGATTACGGACACAGTCAGTAAAGAGGTATATGATGAAGAAAGGAATTGCCTCTGACAGGCTCTTTACGATTGGCTATGGTGAATCACGGCCAACGGCAACGAACGATACAGAGGAAGGACGACGACTGAACCGCCGAACCGAGTTTATTATTCTGCAGAAATAGTCAGAGAAGTTGAAAGTATGAAGTGAGGAGTAAGAATAGGAAGAGAGGGAAACGGCGCAAAGAGTTGTAAAAGTTGAGAGTAGAGGTTGACAACCACAAAACAGCCTGGAGATGCTCATGAACATAGGATTTGTGAACCGATCACTTAACTGACTGTCCATTTTCATGAGCATCTCCATCTACCTATCTACCTATCTACCTATCTACCTATCTATCGCCTTCAAAAGCAACCCTGCCCTTCTTTCGGTCTCCTCGATCCTTGTCTGTAAACTTTCATGCTTCGGTGTCAGCCAGGAGCCTACATTGAGCGCGACGGCCCCGGAATCGAGTAACTCCTTCCCATTACTGTCGGTTATTCCTCCTGAAGGGGCAAGTCGGATTTCCGGCATTGGTCCAAGAATTGAACGAAGGTATGCTGAACCATTTGGTGGGAGGGGGAAAATCTTTACCAGATCAGCTCCTGCCTGATAAGCTGTATAGAGTTCTTGAGGCGTCAGCCCTCCGGAAATTGCTACGCACTCAGCTTCATGGGCAGCCTCGATAATCGTTGAGTTTGTGCAAGGACTCGCAAAAAAGTGTGCTCCCGCAGAAAAAACCCGGTCTGCCTGGTTCCGTTCTAACACGCTTGCTGCACCAATCAATAGGTCCGGGCGTTTTGCATGAAGGCTGATCAACTCAAGGGCATCAGGAGTTGTAAGGGTAATCTCAATAGTAGTAATACCGGATCTACTCAATACATCTATCAACGGTTCGACATATTCCGGTCTTTTTTCACGAACTACGGCGATAATTCGATTGCGAACAATTCGTTTATAGGTTTGTTCTTTTCGATTCATTGCACTTAGTTCACTGGAACAGAGAAACTAATCTCGTTATCAGGTGTATTTCGTACTGATGTAGTAATATCGCTTATCTATTTGACATGAGGCCCACAAGTACTCGCTGTGCTGTTCTCTCTACAGCCTTCTCTCTTTTGGTAATTGCTTCCTCCTGGGCACAGGAGACGGTTGCCTACAATACTACCCTTTTTGATACGCTGAATCCAAATGAAGGAGGAGGGCACTATTCGGCTCTATGGGGATACACCACTCCTGATGGACGTGAATATGCTCTGCTCGGAGGATTCACTGGTACACACATCATTGATATTACAGAGAAGCCAATCAAGGAAATTACCTTTATCCCCGGCCCTTTAAGTGGATGGCGAGAAATGAAAACATTCGGAACGTATGCCTACGTGGTGAGTGAGGGGGGAGGCGGTTTGCAGATTATCGACCTCAGTACCTTACCTGATGATGCCACGCTTGTTAAATCCGATACGACATGGTTTCGTACCGGTCACACAATTACGCAGGAAGGAGACTGGCTCTATGTGCATGGATCAAATGTTGGTGCAGGAGTAAATGGAGGGACATTGATTCTTGATGTCGCCTCCGACCCGTTAAATCCAACGTTAATAGGAGCATATGATCGTGACTATGTGCACGACGCCACGATTCGGAACGATACGATGTACGCGGCAATGATCTTGAGTGGTCGCCTCGATATTGTCTACCTTGGAGCAGATAGAACCGATCCTGAATTCGTGACTGAAATCACCTATCCAGGTGCTGGAACGCATAACGCTGACCTGACGATTGATGGTCGTTATGTCATGACATCTGATGAGGTTGGAGCTACCCCAAAGACGTTGAAGGTGTGGGATCTTGCGGATCTGGATGATATTGTGAAGGTTGCCGATTGGACGCCGGCCGAAGGAGAGACGATACACAACGTACACATTAAGGGAACAGTGGCCTACATTGCCTGGTATAGCGCAGGAACACGAATTGTAGACATCTCCGATCCAGTAAATCCGGTCGAAATCGGGTTTTACGATACTTCCCCAGGCAGCGGACCGCAAAATTTTGGCAACTGGGAGGTCTATCCATACTTTGAGAGCGGGAAGATTATCTCAAGCGAAATGGCTCGAGGGCTCTACGTCTTTACGTTTGATGGTGCAAAGAAAGGTCTCGCCAACGGCATTGTTCGTGATTCGGTGACTGGTGAAGCGTTGGGGGATGTCGTGGTCGATTTCCCTGACTTAGGACGAAGTATCATGACCGACGCGGACGGGCGATTTCAGCTTCTTGCAGCGGAAGGAGAAATTGGCTTCACGGCTCGTCTTTTGAACTATCGGCTCGAAGAAGGGAGGATTAACCTATCAAGCGATGGAACAGATATAGAAATCCTGATGTCGCCACTTGCTCTCCGATCCATCAGCCTTGTGCCGATTGATGATGAGACTGGAAGTGAAATCGAACGCTTTGCCTTTAACGTTCGTACCAGAGGAGATGGAAATGGCACTCCGTCTGTCGTCTTGCAGTTGCCGGTTGATAGCAGCTATACCGTTCTTGTAGGGGCCTGGGGATGGCTTCCGGAGGAAGTAACGATTGATCCGAACGTTGAAGACAATATCGTTGTCGGTTTGAAACGAGGATATAGTGACGATGTGGAACTGGACCTTGGCTGGAGTCTCAGCGAGCCGGATGATGACGGAGTTGGAGGGAAATGGGACCGGGGAATACCGTTGCGACTTCGGTTGCAGTTGCCTGGTCGGGATCCGGTCGTAATTGTACCAGGCAATGATCATACGCCCGGTAATGGAGTGAAGGCGTTCCTGACAGGCGTTGCCAATCCAGAGACTTCAGGGCTGGGATTATCCGATCTCGACTCCGGACGCGTTACGCTAACTTCGCCGGAATTCGATCTCTCCTCATACAATGATCCCCGCATATCATTCTGGCTCTGGTACGTTAATGGAGCCTTCGGTTTTTCCCCTCAGGATGACCAACTCTATGTTCGCCTTTCGAACGATGGTGGGGGATCCTGGACAGATGTTGCAACGCTTGACACCGTCGTGCAAGATTGGACTCCCTTCACAATTCGTGTGATCGATTACATCCCTCCAACGGAGACTATGCTCTTTCGCCTTGTGGCTGCCGACTCAAACGAACAAGGTTGGGTGGAAGCCGGACTGGACGACTTTCTTGTGTCTGATACGGTGATTGTGAGTGTAGGGCAAGAGAACGAAGGTCGCTCCGGTACAGGGCTCACGGTTGTTCCGAATCCATTTACTGGCTCAGCAACTGTACATTTCTCACTTCAGCAATCGCAACAGAAGGTTCGGCTTGAGCTATTGGATCTTTTGGGTCGATCCATTCTGCCTCTCTATCAGGGACGATTATCACAAGGAGAGGTGACCATTCCGCTTGAAGGAGACCTGCTTCAACCAGGAGTTTATCATCTCCGTGTTCTCTTTGATGATGGGAGCAGTCTGAACCGAAAAATTAGTCTTGTAAAGTAATAGCTCTATTCATACGTTCATCAAGTCAGTGAACGATATATTCTTCTCACGAGACAAACCGGATAAACGTATAAAAAAATCTGTTCTACTGATAGCAACTGTTTTCGTCGTAACTCTTGGTATTCTCGGTTATACATTCCTCTATGCAGGAAGCACAAGGCAACAACAAGCTCATTCTTTCCAGCCTGAAAAGCGGACCGCTCCGCAATGAATGGCAGAGTTTTCGCACCAAGAAAGACCTGGGGCTTGAACTAAAGAGTGTTTTTCATGAATGTGGGCGGCAGGGCAGGCGCAAAATTGCTGTGAAGGTAGTGGATCTTTTTGGCAACGATACGATGAAGGTAATTAACGTAACGATATGACAAGAGAAAAACAACGCTGGCAATATCGATTTGATAAGGCTCTAGACTAGAACAAATGTATAGATTTGTTCTGTAATGCCTAAAAATACAGTAAACTAAGCGATTATAGAATCAAACAACTCATCAAGTGCTTTTGTAGTGATATCGATGCCACGAAAACCTCGAAGATAACCGGGTTGAACCGGAACACGACCAATCGGTATTTTCGGCTCTTTAGAGAGGTCATATATCAAAAGCAACAGAAGGACAAGACTCAATTTTTTGGGGAGGTTGAGCTTGATGAGGCCTATTTTGGAGCCAAGCGACTGCGTGGGGTCAACATGCCTCAAAAGCGTGGCAGAGGTACCTGGAAGCAGCCTGTATTCGGTGTTTTTGAACGAGATGGGCGTGTTTACACAGAGCTTGTCCCTGATGCAAAAAAAGACACACTACGAAAGGTGATTTTGGGAAAGATAGCTCTGGAAAGCACCTTGTTGACTGATGGTTGGCGCGGGTACAATCGATTGCTGCACATCGGCTACAACAAGCATTTTCGCATTGACAAGAGCAAAAGTTTCTCGAATCGACACGGTGTCCACATCAACGGTATCGAGAGCTTCTGGCGCTTTACTAAAAGGAGGCTTGCAAAGTTCAATGGTGTGAAATCAACCTTTGAACTACACCTTAAAGAGTGCGAATGGAGATGGAGAAAGAGCACCTGTCAAATGGAAAAGGAATTATGGCAGCTGTTGCTTGAAAATTGACAACTAGGATGAGTTGCAAACAGTATATTGGCTTATCATTATTGTTGAATAGAAAAGAAAATCTTCTAGT
>JAGWAZ010000046.1 GCA_021296135.1 Chlorobiota bacterium
GGTGAGCTTGGCCCCAACGATAGCGGGGTGATACTTCGGACAACCGATGGTGGTGAGAGTTGGGAAACGATTTTTTCAGCCGACAGTCTTGCGATTCGGAATATTTGTATAGTCAAGGAAAAACTCTACGCCTTTGCTGAGAAAGGTGGGCCATCATCATCGTATTTGGTATCAACGGTGTTGTCGGCTTCATCACTAAAATGGTCGGTTAGGCCGATCCCGTACAAACCGTTGGAACAACTCGGACTGCCAAAAATACAAGTCTATAATGATGTCATTTATTTTGTCGATAGTGACTATAACTTAAAAAAATTACAGGACGACACCCTTTCAACGGTCGTGCATGATGTCTCCATTTTTGATATCAATGAACATGGTTTATTGTTTGTTGGTCACGGCACTAATGGCATTACTGGAACGGATTTGCGAATTTATTTTTCCGAAGATCATGGGATGACGGTTGATACGCTAAGTCCGCATCCACCTATTTTTAGTTCAAATCAACTTTCATACGCTCACGCGAGATTGTTGCCCGATGTCTTTCTTATTTATTTCACATATCCTGATGGTATGTTAAGAAGCTTCGATAGGGGAGATACGTGGGAGGTAAACGATCCTCTCGATCCTTTTGATTTTGGTTATCCGGCGTTGGGGGGGGGCTATTAGTAAAAACAGATTATAGGGAATCCTATATCGATACCTTATACGATTTAGATTTTGGTTTAACCAAAATATATTTTTATGATGATCGGCTCGGTTTCGTTATCGGGTACGAGGGTAATATCTTAAGAACAGCGAACGGAGGAGGAGGAAGGGTTGGAATAAACGAAGGGGAAGAGCTAAAAAAAAAGATTAAGGTCTTTCCAAACCCTGTGAAAGGTCTACTGCGCATAGAGGTTCCGGAGGGGTTGGTAATTAAAGATACGGAACTGTTGAACTTGGAAGGAAGGCAAGTAAAACGTTTCAAAAAGGGCCTAACGGTTCTGAAGGTTTCGGATATTCCTGCAAGTCCGTATGTACTACGGATTAACACCTCTGAAGGGGTATTCACAGAGAAGGTGGTTGTTGAGTAAAGGAATACGTCGGGCAGTATTCATCAATGAGATAGCCCAGCGGTTTACGTATGGCCCAGCGGTTTACGTATAGCCCAGCCGTTTACGGCTGGGACGATTGTGATTGCATCGACCCTTCAACTCAGGCTGTTC
Organism: Chlorobiota bacterium; assembly: GCA_021296135.1. Taxonomy (GTDB): domain Bacteria; phylum Bacteroidota; class Ignavibacteria; order OLB7; family OLB7; genus JAGWAZ01. Next base: position 1,206 of record JAGWAZ010000046.1, read on the forward strand.
TACGGCCTTCTATTTACGGCTGAGGCGGCTGAGGATAAGGCCATCGATGGCCTGATTGCATCGAGAGTGATTTCGTGTCCCCGAGGTAACTCTGTGGCGGAGTTCCTCGATACAAAGTCAAGTCCTGCTTAGCGAACCGAGTGTTGTAATTGATACATGACTCCGACCGATAAGGAAAAATTCGTGTTCTTCCAGTCTCGATCATCATCAGTTGTCGGAAGGATCAGGATGTTCTGAAGTCCGTGGAGATATCGACCATTAAGGGTAAGACTATGGCGCGGACTCAAACGATACTCAAGGCCAACTCGATACTCCAAACCAAAGTCAAACCCTTCAAGTCCCTTTTCGATATTGAATGAAGTATCAGCGTCGTTGAATCGGATTGATCGTGTGCGGGAAATTAGTGCGCTTGGAACCGCTCCAAATCCTGCAGAGAAATCAAACCTGTTGTTTATCGGGATTCCAAACTGGAACACGATTGGAAAGTTCAGATATCCAAACTTGAAAATCTCACTAACACGTAAACCGCCGAGTGTTTCGTATGAGGAGTTGATTCCACGCTGCGAGTATTCAGCCTCAAACAAAAGGTAAACCGGCCAGGCAAACTCCATCTCCGTACGCAATCCCATGTGAAACCCTGCACGACTCTGTGGCATAACAGGAACCTTACTGACACGAGCCGAACTTATATTGCCACCACTGAAAATCCCGATCCGTAGCTCAGGCTGAATCGTGTCGACGAACAGTATGGTATCGGTAAGGGCAAGCGAATCGAGTCCTGCAATCTGAGGTTTATCTTGAGCGGCAAGGAATAAGCTCAGGCCTGACATCGAGATGACAGAGCAGAGTACAATTGCAAGACGAAGCGCAGATTTCATAGTAGTGTGTACCCTAATCAAGTATTTCCAAAGGGAAGAGCACACTTTCAGTTAAGAACTCCGGAAGGGAGTCTTATGTTACACGGCAACGGAAGATTTTCAAGAGGCCGGTTGCATATTTTTCAGCTTGGTTACCACTGCTGAAAGCACACCAGCCGCCTCTTCGGCTTGACTCAGTGAAACATCCATGTGGAAGACAACGCGAAGGGCATCTTTGAAGGCGGCCGAGATCATGACGTTCTCTTTAGCCGCTTGCCGGGCAACCTCTTTGACGTCAAGGTTACCAAGCCTGAAAATCAGGATGTTTGTCTGGGGGGCATCACCGACTTGTATTCCATCGATAGACTTGATCCTTTCATAAAAGGATCGGGCCTTTTTATGATCTTCCTTCAGTCGTTCGATATTATTCTCAAGAGCATAGATTCCAGCAGCGGCCAGAATACCGGCCTGCCTCCACCCTCCTCCCCAAATCTTTCGGAACTTATGTGCCTTCGCAACAACCGTGGTAGAGCCAACAAGAACGGAGCCGATAGGAGCGCCTAATCCTTTTGAAAGAGATAGAGAGACGGTATCAAACAATTCAGCATACTTCTTTACGGAAACATCGGCCTCAACAACCGCGTTCCATATTCGCGCTCCATCAAGGTGTGCTGAAACGCCTACCTCTTTGGCAAACCGGGCTATGGAGATAAGGTGTGTCAGATCTACTATTCTTCCTCCTTCCTTGTTATGGGTCTGTTCTTGGGCGACAACAGAAGTTTTTGGGAGATAATAAGCCTTTTCACGAACGGCCATTTCAACTTCCATACTATTAAGAGCTCCCCCTCTATCATCAACGGTATGAAGCTGTACTCCTGAGAGAACACCCGGCGCTCCTGTTTCATAGTTGAAGATGTGACTCTTCTTCCCTACTATCACCTCATCTCCCGGCTCGGTTAGGGCTTTCAGGCAGAGTTGATTACCCATTGTTCCGGTCGGTACAAACAACCCCCGCTCTTTGCCGGTCATCTCGGCTACCATCTCCTCAAGTCGATTGACCGTCGGGTCTTCTCCGTAAACATCATCCCCAACCGGAGCGCTAACCATTGCCTCCCTCATCCCTTGAGACGGCTGAGTAACTGTATCACTTCGCAGATCAATCATCCACCTTTCAACGCTTTATAGTTGATGTTTTTGTTTTTACCACGCAGACTGTATGAAGCTTTACTTCAAGAGGGCTAACTTATCACTTCAGGCCAGATGTAGCGGCCTGTTGAACCACCGAGAATCGTTTATTGCTGAAAAATTTCAAGGATTTTGTCAACTCTCCCTTAAAGCAGAATCTTATTTGATTTAACTTGACAACGTCCCATATTTGTAGCGGTCAGTTGCTGAACAATGAGAATAACAGTTGCCCACACACCTGAACATTATCAGGAAAAAACTGTAGCTCAACATAGGTCACTCTCGGAATTGACCGCTGTTGTTGTTGATGTTCTGAGAGCATCAACAACCATGGTTACTGCCCTGATGAACGGGGCCAAGAGAATTGTTCCTTGTCAAACAATCGAAGAGGCAACCAGGTACGTTAAAGAGCATTGTGATAAAGAAACGTCGATCGCTCTATCGGGTGAACGTCATGCTTTCAAAGTCGAGAGCTTCGATTTAGGCAATTCTCCACAGGAATATACTGCCGACGCAGTCAATGGAAAAACTATCGTGATGACAACCACAAATGGAACCAGAGCGCTCCAAACCGCTCCTCAGACTGAACATCTGATGATTGGTTGTCTTCTCAATGCAAACAGGGTGGCAAAAGCCTGTGGTTCGATTGGCAAAGACGTAGAGCTGGTATGCGCAGGAACCGATGGTGAGTACTCGGAGGATGATGTTATCGGGGCTGGAGGAATCATCAATCAGCTTGTTCAGAACTATACAGATATCAAGTTAGAAAGCGACGGGAAAAATGCACTGGAACTTTTTCTCCGCGATGAAAAGGACTTGACGAGAGCATTGAAGCAGACAGCACATGGTCAACGCCTGAAGCGACTTGGATTTGAAGAAGATATCGCGTACTGCGCCCAACACTCTCTCCCTGAAGCACCTGTGCCAATACTGCAGGCCGGAGAGCCTCAGTACCTAACCACATTGCCATTGAGTGAATGAGAAAGATGGAACGAACAGACGACCTGACAGCCGAAGAAATAGCTCTTGTCAGAGCATCCGATAACAGAGTCTCAAGGGAGAATCGCCTTGAGAGGGAATCTGCTGCATCGAACCGTCTCTCGAATCGGAGAAACAAATTGAGCAATGCCCGTTCAAAATCTTCGCAGTCCAAGAAAACGTCCAAAAGAGCTAAAACGCAAGAGAAAAAAACAGAGGCAGATTCAGAGGAACGTCTCGCTCAGGTCATTGCCGTCCTGCTTGGACTAAGTGGGCTTCTCCTCCTACTGGCACTCATCAGTTACAGCAGGCTCGATCAAGCAAACACTGATATTGGGATTATAGAGTTGGTTGGTCTCCTCTCAAATGATCCTGAAATTGCAGCGCGTGCCGATACCACTGAAAACTGGTTAGGGCTCGTGGGCGCATTCCTTGCCAACTTCTTCCTTAATGGAACAATAGGTTGGTTTGCACTTCTGGTCCCTGGATTGTTAGGACTTTGGTCCTATTCGATCTTTAGCAAGAAGGATCTTTCGCTTTTGATACACCGCTCACTCTTTGTTCTGCTGCTTGGACTGCTCTTTGCGTCGTTTGTTGGCACAATCAGGGATATTTCATGGGCTCCTGAAATCGCCTATGAAATGGCCGGAGCCGTCGGAACTTTTGTTTCCTCCGTGTTATCAGGACTGATAGGCTCGGCCGGAGCATTCTTGCTGCTTCTGGCGGGTATCGTTATTACCGCGCTCTATACCTTTGAGGCAGATCTGCGACAAGCTACCTCGCGTATTTCAAGTCATGTCAATCTGCTCTGGAAGAGAAGCAAAGCGACCGCACAAAAGGTTCGTGCGGCAGCCAGGTATGAGGGAGCCACCACTGAAGGAAAGCATTTGGAGCAAGGCAGGAATGAGAGCAAAGCCAAACGACCTCTCTCAGATGAAGAGCCGGCGAGAATGATTCGACGTTTCAGAGAGATAGAACAGGAGGGCAACCCCACAAAACAATCGAATGTTCTTATTGAAGTGGAAGTTGGGCACAGCACAACCCCCTCGGTTTCTCCTACTCAGAACCAAGTTGAAATCATCCCTCAGGAGAGCAACGTTGCGCTGTCGCGTGCTCCTGCTGATGAACCTCCCAAAGAGGGTGAAATGCCGAAGTTGACGGTGCATGTTGAAGAAGGCGAAACAGATGCAGACCTGGAGACAAACGAAGCCGGAAACTTGATTGAGAACTTGAAAGATGAACAGATTGAGTACGATGCTCCAAGTATTGAGCTGTTGGTTCCTCAAGGATTACATGAAGAGATTGAAGATCTTGAATTGAAGACAAACGCAAGACTCTTGCAGGAAAAGCTTCGGACATTCAATATCGAGATTGAAGACCTTACGGTCACACCGGGGCCTGTAGTGACTCTCTTCGAGTTTATCCCTGCAGCAGGTATCAAACTCTCCCAAATCGAATCGCTTGGGGATGACATCGCTCTTGCGCTGAAAGCGCGAGGAATTCGAATTATTGCACCGATTCCAGGAAAAGGCACGGTTGGTGTTGAGATTCCGAACAGTCACCCTGCTCTGGTCCGAATCAGGTCGGTACTCAACACAGTGAAGTTTCGTGAGGCCGATCTGCACCTTCCCCTTGCTCTTGGCAAAACAACGGTCGGTGAAGTCTATTGTGCTGATCTGGCCAAGATGCCTCATCTTCTGATCGCCGGAGCGACTGGAGCAGGCAAGTCCGTTGGCATTAACTCCATTCTTGCCTCGTTGCTCTATAAAATGCATCCAAGCGATCTGAAACTTGCGATTATCGATCCGAAGAAGATCGAACTGACTCAATACAAATCCTTGATCGATCATTTTCTGGTCAAGTGTCCCGACACCGACGAAGACATTGTCACCGATCCCCAGAACGCTGTAACGCTCCTCAAATCACTGGAGCTTGAGATGGACAGGCGTTACGACATGCTTGCAAACTCCGGACAACGGAATCTCTTTGACTATAATCGAAAGATTGAGGAAGGCACTCTGAAGCCAACACCCAAAGTGCCCCATGGAAAACTCCCCTATATCGTGCTGATTATCGACGAGTTGGCCGACTTGATGATAACGGCTGCCAAAGAGGTAGAAGAGCCGATTGCCCGGCTTGCGCAGCTTGCCCGTGCAATTGGCATTCATATAATTGTAGCCACTCAACGCCCTTCGGTAGATGTGCTCACAGGAATGATAAAAGCAAACTTCCCGGCACGCATCGCCTATCAGGTTGCCACAAAGGTTGACTCCAGAACAATTCTTGATATGAACGGAGCAGAGCAACTTCTCGGGAACGGCGATATGCTATACCTACCCGGAGGTAGACCAAAGCCTCTGCGGCTTCAAAACGCATTTATTACAACCGAGGAAGTAGAAGATATCTGTGAGCATATTGGTTCGCAGAAAGGATATTCCCACCCCTTTACTCTCCCCTCAGTCACTGAAAAGATGAAAGAGTCAACCGAAGGCCCGCTCGGTGAGCGGGATGATCTCTTTGACGAAGCGGCACATCTCGTAGTCCGTTATCAACAGGGCTCTGTATCCCTGATCCAACGTCGTCTGAAAGTTGGCTATGCAAGGGCAGCCCGCATTGTTGATGAGCTTGAAGATGCGGATATTGTTGGACCATTCGATGGCTCAAAAGCACGTGAAGTCTTGCTGGAGAGCGAAGCGGAATTGGAGGCGTATCTGTAAGAACGTATTGGTTGCAATTCAGGCCTGAATTCCCTCTCTCGTTTTTTAGGCTACAAGGGCACTCGGATTTGGACTACCCAGGTCTCCTTCTCTTTTCAAAAGTGGTTGGAATGGTTTTGCAATGAAGTTTGTCGAACCATAGGCCTATTAAAACTATTGAACGAACCAACTACACCCGTACTACGCGTCCTTCCGGCTTCAGAATCTGACGGAATTGCGATAACTGCACGGAACGGATTGCGATATCAGGTTGCCTCTGTGAAGGATCGGCGTACAGATCGAGTTCATCCGTGAACGATTCATCGTAGAAATGAAGCAGGCGATCTGTAGTCTCTACCTCTAACATTGGGTTTGCCCGTTGTGCACTGTTCCGTTGCATCAGCCTGAATCGTAGCTCAGCATCCCCTACCTCAAAGCTTTTGCCGGGTGGCACAGCATTGATTTTCAGATCAAAAAGACTCTGCCGACTCATCAACTGTGCACAGCATGAGTTAACAAACATTGGCGAGAGTCTGCCTACTGCGTTCACAAAGACCTTTAGTGGTTTTTTCCTTCTTAACTCACGGGAATAGCCGATCAACGTACAAAGTCCACGCACAAACTCGGGGGAGCTATCGGTCAACACCACAGCATTAATAGAAAGGATACGCTTGATCTTCGCTTCCTGATAGAGTGCAATCAATATCTCAGGACGAGGATTAACAAGGCAGATTCCTTTCCTGAACGATATGATAGCACCACTGACAACCCCTTCCTCGTTCACAAAGACTTCTGCCTGGTGCTTTCTGTCGTGCCAAACCTGCTTACTGAACATGACTCAATGCAAAATTATCTTTGATGATGGCTTGCCATTCAAAAAAATTCGAATCAACAGCTCGGTACTACATCACTTGTTATGAGGGCACTCGTTCGGGTCATCACACTCTGCAAAAACCTGAAAGGAGTGATCGACCACGTTCAATCCGGAGTTCTCGGCAACCTGCTTTCTGATATCCATTAACTGCGGAAGGACAAACTCAGAGATATGTCCACAGCTTACACAGATCATATGGTCGTGATGCGGTTCATCAAACCTCACTTCATAATAGCTACAATCGCTCCTGAAATTGTGCCGGAAAATCACCTCACTCTTTTCAAGCAACTCTAACGTTGAATAGACTGTAGCACGACTCGTCCTGGTCTTGTTCGTGACCATTGTAGCGTAGAGTTCATCAGCATTGAAGTGTCCCTTCATGTCCAGAACCGCCTCAAGGACTTTGAACCGCTCCGAAGTTACACGATATCCCTCCTTGTTCAGGAACTTGGAGAACATCTGGTAGGCGTGTTGGCGTTGTTCCGGAGAGAGAAGACGATCCTCCTCATGTATCTCCTTGGCCGGTGGAATAGTTGTTATCGTTAAAGCCTTGTCCATTTATATCCACTGCGTGCTCAGATATAGAGTTGCTTTCCACAAAACTTACGAATTTTCAGTCTCTTTATCTGTGTGATCTTGCAGACAGTTCTCAGACAACAAAGAAACCGGTCTATCAACTGATATCTCTTGTCTGATCTCTCCCCGATTCTTCCGGGACAAACGCCTCAAATTGACTCAACTCTTTTCGTCGTCTGAGAATAGAAATAAAGAAGCCTATCACCATCACAATCACTCCCCCCCAGACCAAGTTTATGAAAGGCTTGATAGAGACATCAAGAGTTATAGCCTGCTTTTCAGGAGAAGATTCTCTTAAGCGGGAGGCAAACCTGATACGAGCTTTCGAATGTGCAAGTTCTTCCTGATCAACTATCAACTCAGCAAACCCGACCGAAACATCAGTTCGGGGCAAGGCGTTCAACGCATAACGACCATCCATCTGGCGATAAGCCGTGAAATAGAAACTGGTGTCGGGAAGACGGACGTCCAGCACTGCTCCCTGAAGTCCCTCAGTCTCAGCACGACTCATATCAAACTTTTCAAACCGAACCTCCAGGCTTGAATCCTGAGGAACAATAACCTTTTCCCCCTTTGCCAGGACAACAGTCGGATCGCCTCCGACAACCTCGAGAGATTTCGGAGATATATAGAGATCACCTGTAGGATGGTAGAGAATACCGGGCTCAAGAAACGCCTGTTCACGTTGGTTAAAATCGCTCCAGAAAATTACCGGTCGGACAATCGACTCCGAGCCATCTTTCTCAAGTTTGATTTTGAACTCATACTTCTCCCGATCACGTTTCTTGCGTTCGATAGTATCCCTGCCTATAAACGAGGCTGTATAACCGAATACCTCGGTAGACTCTCCTTCAACGATTTGTACGTGCTCGGTAAGAGAATATCGGGACGTGAAGATGACTCCAATAATGAGCAGAGCAAGGCCCATATGGGCAATGTAGGCTCCGGCCATACGCCCGTTGGCACGAATGTATCGAACGGTCTCTATAAGATTAGTTATCAAGGCAAGGAGTGCACCAAACATCAGGAGAACAAATGGAGGATCGGTCACCTCTGTCCACAATGTAACCAGTACTGCAGTCCCTGCCGAGATCGGCAGAGTTACCCTCATGCTCTTTTTCAACTCTTCACCTGAGGTGTTCTTCCACTTCAAGGAAATGCTGAGTGCGTTTATCAGGACAATTGCCAAGCCAAGCCAGAGATGCGTGTTGTTATAAAACGACATGTCGATCTTCGCCTTTGGCTTTCCAATAAGTGGCATCAGGATAGGCCAGCTTGTTCCGACGAACACGATGAATGCCGATGCAAGAAGGACAGCCGAGCCAATGCCAAGCCAGTTTTCCCGCGACATCGTTTTCAGCTCTAACATCTTCATTGAGAGATCACGCCAACGCCAGAGGATTGCCGATAACCCGGTAAGCAGAAAGGTCAAAAGGATGACAAGAAGAACAGCATAGACAAAATTGCCTGGGGTGACAAAGCTGTGAACCGAAGTGTCGTCGAGAACGCCTGAACGCGTCAGAAACGTAGAGTAAAGAATCCCGCTAAAGGCACAAACAGCAAGAACAAAGTTTGTCCTGACCAGGCCGCCAATCTTTTTTGTCTTACCTCGCTCAACCACTCCTGTACGATTCTGAACAATCATCGTATGAACCAGCGAGACGCAGATAAGCCAGGGTATCAACGAAGAATTCTCGACCGGATCCCATGCCCAATATCCACCCCAGCCAAGTGTTTCGTAAGCCCACCATCCGCCAAGCATGATTCCGAACCCAAGTACCATTGAAGCAAAAAGCGTCCAGGGTAACGCAATGGAAATCCAACGTTGATAATCGCGACGGATAAGGCCTGCAATTGCAAAGACAAATGGAACGGTCATTGCCGCAAAGCCTGTGAAGAGCATCGGAGGATGGATTGTAATCCAGAGATTTTCAAGCTGAGGATTTAGACCACGACCATCCGGCGGGATGAAATCTGCCGGCAAGGTTTGATCAGCAAAAGCCGAAAAAATTGTGTGGAAGGGAGAGTCCACGACCAGGATCAGCAGAAGCAACGTGATGACTATCATGTAGACTGACATCGCTTCTGCCTCGTAACGATACCGCTGTGCATACCCAAGCACAAAGACTCCGATCAGAGATGTCAGCAAGGTCCAGAGCATGAAACTTCCTTCCTGGCCGGAATAGAACGCAGCTACCAGAAAGGGTCGCGCAAGATTTGTTGAGGAGTGCGCCCAGACATAGTGATACTGAAATTGATGATTTAGTATCACGTACATCAAGATTGCCGAGGCAAACATCACGGCAAAGACCATGACATAGAAGCTACCCCGAGCAATATTCAACGATGACTCCTTCGGGCTGCGGATGGCTTGAACATAAAAAAGACCCGAAAGAAGACCGGCTGAAAACCCGAGAGCTATAAGAAATGAGCCGATATCACCGGCCATAAGATTAATTCAAAATTAAGAAATGAAAAATTCAAAGCTGTTAGTTATCGTAGTTTAATAGTTGAATGATTTTCAAAAAAGGCCGTTTTCCTCTTGAGAGCCGGGATCATAGGAAAATTAATCGATCAGAATCTTTCACTGCTCACCGCTGGAAATTCAGTTCAAACAGTAGAACTTAGAGCTTTGGATCAGTAACTGGTCAACCGCTCAACTATTGAACCATTCAATTTCTGACTTTCGACTCGTAGACTCATCCACTCTTTGACTCAGAAACTCTGTGAACTCCGAACTCACTCCGATAGATAGAGCTGCTTTGCATGAAAACGTGGACCTTCTTTATCGCTGCACATGTGACCAACAACAGATATTTCACTCGCCTCCCCTACATCTGTTGTTGTGACTTTCTCCTTCCCTTCGTAGACAACGCGTTCTTTCTTCCCGTCATCATCAACCAGATAGAAGGTAAGGCTGCTTTCTCCACCACTCACGACGTTGTTCGCAGCCACAAGCTTTCCTGTGACCGCCACGCGTTTTGTATGATCTTCCTCCAACGCAGCCTCTGCAAAGGTCATCTCCGGTAAGTCGGAAAAACGGCTGGCATACCACAGAACCAGCGGCAAGAAAAGAACGATCGCCGTTATATACCAGGTACGGCGATTCATCATGTACTCACGTGAATGCTGTCGGCCTCGTACTTTGAGGGGCACTTTGTCAGAACATTAGAGGCAACAAAGACCTTGTTCTCAACTCGCCCGCCGACAACAATCTCTTCTGCCAATTCAAAGTTGTTCGGCTTTGCATCGTAATAATGGACTTTCATTTCTCCACCGGCTTCATCGCGCAGTGTAAAGGTGAAGAGATTCGCCTCCGGGTTATACTCTGCTCCCTTACCCTTGACCCAGGTTCCTCGAACCTGAACCTGTTCGCCCGAAAGGACTGCATCATCGAACAGCATGTAGATCTGCTGGCTATCCAGTGCAAAAACGACTGCAACGATGATAACACCGGCTGCAACGACCATTCCGGCGATATACTTTGGCTTCATTGGTCTTTTTCTCCTTCGAGCTTTCTGAGACGCGCCTCGATTCTGTTAAGATAGACCAGCAGACCGAGTAAGATCATTCCAGCAATAACAAGTGTGACGTAAATCGAGTTCTCTACAAAAAAATCCATAAATATTCCCAACTAAGATCGTATCGAACGTTATCCTTGACGACTACTTTATCCTCCAATTGCCTCGATTTCCGGGGCTTTATGTGGCATGGCCTCTTTCCGGTGTTCCGACGACGCCACTCTTTTCCGATCAATCATGCGAGATCGAACCGAGAGGTTAACCATCCAGAAAAACAGGAGTGAAAACGCAAAAAAGCCGAGCGCGAAAAGGGCCTGTTTTGTCGGATTCAACCAGATCTCATTCGGATCAATAACGGGTCCGACCGTCGGGCTCCCCTCTGCGCCAGGATGAAGACCGGCCGTAATGCGAGGGTAAACAAAGATGAAAAAGGTGACCGGAAGCGCAAGAAGCACCAGATAGATAGAAGAAACTCTCGCCCGCTGTTCAGACGAGCTAATAGCAGACCGTAAAGCAAACCAAGCACCATAGATGGCAAGAACAATAAATATAGAGACCTGGCGCGGATCCCAATTCCAGAACGACCCCCAGTTAAACTTTGCCCAGATTGAACCGGTTACGGTGGCAAGCACACAAAACAGAGCGCCGACCGCTGCAGTGGAGCTTGCCTTGATATCATCCTCTAGGCGACCTTTGCGCAGGAAAAGGATAGCGTACGCAAAGGCGATGAACCATGCTAACTGAGCCAACCATGCACTTGGTACGTGAAAGTAAAGATTGCGAGCACGCTCTTCAAGGGCGGGTAAGAGCGGAAGGGTTATGCTTGGATTCATTCGGATTACTCGTAGTGCTGCGTATCCTCCATTCTCGCTTTTGCTTAATTGCAGGATAACAGACGTGCCTGGCGTTAGCTCACTACGAGTTGCTTCCGGCAATGATGAAATATCTATTGTTGCCTTCTGCTCGTTCTCGTCTTGCCCGGTAATCCTCCCTTCATTCGCTTCGATAACCTCAACAAGAACGGGCGAAGCAGCTTCATGTCCACGGCCGATAATTACCATTTCCGCCCCACCGAAAGTCCCCCCGGTCGGTATCCAGAACGAAAGAAAGACGAGCAGAGCAAGTGAAAGCATGGCAAGCCACCGCCACCACCTCGGTTTCGGGTAGGAAAGGCCACCAGGCCTGAAGCCAAGCAGAATTCCACCAACTAATGCCCCACCGACAACCAAATACTTCATAGAAGTCCTTATTCTTTCCAGAGCATATCGAACAGGATATAGCTCATAGCAATCGCGACAATAATATAGGCCGATATCAAGAGTAACTCTTCAATCATTACTTCAAGCCCTTTTCCATCGGCCCCTCGCCGAAGCAGATCAACTCCAAGGATAATCAGAGGGAGAATTATCGGGAACGACAAAACTGTTGAGAGGAGGCTACGAGCGGAGGCTCGTGCAATTATTGCGGAGACAATTGTCAACGCAGCTCCAAGCCCCATACTCAGCAAAAAAGTGATAACGAGGAGTGTCCCTGAATCTCCACCGTATGCGTCGGGGATAAAGATCAGAAAGAGTATCACAATCAATCCATTGGCAACCAGAGCCAGGACCATGTTGACCAACAACTTTCCGAAATAGACTGGCGTCGACGGAGCCGTCAACCTGAGTAGCAGAATAGTTCCTCTTTCCTGCTCAACTACAAACGAACGACTTAACCCTGTTACCGACGCAAAGAAGAGGCATATCCAGAGTAGACCTGCAGTGATGGCCGGGTTAAGCCGTTCAGGCCCGATAGAGAACGCCACCACCGTAACGACAACGGCAACGAACATCCCTGTGGCGTTCAGGGAATATCGCGTTCGTAACTCAGAATAGAGATCCTTCCGTGCAATGGCGATTGCCTGTATAAACCCCTCACCCATTACCACGAAATTAGAGAGGTCGAGGAAGAGAACATGCAGATGAATCGCGATTGTTTGTGAACGGACTTCAGTGCATCGATTCCAATGATCATCTATGCTCAGATATCGATCTGCAGCAATCCATTCATTATCTTATCTGTGCACTAAGACCGGTAGCGAACCCGAGAAAGATTCTCCGATTATTCGCATATAGTAGACTCCTCCCGGAAGAGGATTGTATAACTCATCATCCAACTCCCACTCATCACGGTATGAGCCTGGCTCAAGAATTCCCTCGGAAACAATTCTGAGGATTCTGCCGGTTGCGTCATAAACCTCAATACGAACGTTTTCGCGACGTTGGACATCGAAGCGGATCGTAATCACTTCGGTGGCAGGATTCGGGAAAAGACGGGTGATTCCGGCAGTTGAAGATCGCACACTCCCTTCTCTGACCGACATCACGTACTCAGGATAGAGCCGCTTGTATCCTTCCCAAAGACTGTCGGCAAGCTCAAGATCGGTATTCTCTTTCCAAAGGGTAAAGTTTTTGTCAACAATGCCGTAGTCAGGTGCTTTCATTGGCACAACAGTATCCCCCATTGAGTATCGAATACTCGCATTCCGATCAAAAGCATCAGGGCGATTCCGTTCGCCGTAACCGTTGCGGTGACAGCTTGCAGCACACGTGTTTAGCACCCCAAGAAAGGCGTTAGTGGAACTGCTGGTTGCTGTCGGGCGGATCACTTTGTCGCTATGATCGCTGAACTCGTAGCTTCCGGTAAAGGTAATCGTTGCGGTCTTGGTGTAGTGACAATTGACACACTGGCTGTGCTGATTAAGATGCTTCGTATGTTTGTTATACTCAAGCCCATCCTGTATCGCTGTATCTGTATCTGCAAGGGAAGAATGACAACCAAAGGCAACGCAGCCTTCCCCTTTCCTGAGAGAATACCAGTTACGATCAAGTTGATAGGGATACTCGGTCTGGTTATGAACCGAGTGGCAATTAAAGCATCCATCGTGGAAGACATGTCCCTTGTAATGAGCCGACCTCCAATAGTCCTGGCCCTGTTGATGATGTGCATAGGAGATTTTGGTCTCACCCCAATACTGCCCCTGCTTCACCGTATCAGAGACAAAATCACGTAGTTCAAGTCGCGGCTTGTATGGAAGGTTGTTCTCCTCATCATACTGATAGCCATGAATCGGTTCATCACCGGGACGTTTTGGTTTACTGTCATGCCTGTTATGGCACTGATTACAGAGGTCGAGCTTACGATCAGTCCAGAATCGGGATTCTTCGGAAAGATCCCACCTTCTGGGCGAGAGGATTTTCTGATACTCTTCGTTCCCTGGTTCGTCAGCGTGGTTGGAACCAGGCCCGTGACAACTCTCACAGCCGACAGCGATATTGATGTCTTTAACAGCAGAATCGTCTCCATCCGATCCGACCCACTTTGCAGACCACCGAGTGGTGCTATCGTTTATCGCAATCCCCTCAACATCAAATCCATTGACATGGCAGGCAGCACAATCTCTGTCCCATGACTTACTGAGGAACTCCTCCGTTCCACGTTCATGAAAAACAATCGCACCGATTCGAGAGTCGTAGGAGTACCATCTGAAAAGATCGAGGAAATAGACTTTGTCTGAAATGTTTTCCGTATCACGATATGACTTCAGAACATATTGGAAGGGGACTGGATAATAGCTTCCATCGACTTCGACCAGAAACCGTTGTAGCCAACCATTTCCGCCATAGTTGTATTGAACCTCGAACCAGTCAGTTGTATCTGCATACTTACCGGTAGTATACATCCGTATGTAATACTCATCAGGCCTACCACGCTTGCTGAGATCGATGTAGAACGTATCCCGTGGCGATTCAGGCACATCAGGCACACGAAAATCGTAGAATCTGAGCGTTGTGTCGCGCTCAAACCATCGGTCGATAATCACATTCTCCGGTGTCGGACGATTGTGGATGTTCGCATGCATCGTCTTCCTGAACTCATCGACCCCTTGATAAATATTGCCATTGCCACTCTTCTCTGCATGGCACCCCGCATCAACGCATGTTTGCCATCCAACGTAGGTAGCCTCTTCATCCGGTGGCTGTGTATCGGAGCTTATCACGCCCAAAAACAGACCGAGAATGATGATGAAACTAAAAACAAGCGTAAGTACGTTGCGGTGCTCCATGAAGTCTTTTCGATATCAGATGAAATTGAACTAAAACTGACATTCAAGACCCTGAAAAATATGAAATGTCACAACAGGAGACTCTCTATGACAGGATTTATTGGGGTTTTTCTGCTGCTCTGGCAAGAATTTGTCCCTGGCCCTATAACAATTTTGTCCCTGGCCCTGTAACAATATCGTGAAGTCAGGTTCTTCTTAACTGCACAGGTTCTTCTTAACTTCAAAAGAAAGAGAGCCATACGCTTCCTTAACTAATCTATTCAGGTATATATGAGCGACCGACCACGACGCGACTTTCTTAAAACATCTTTCAGCCTTGTAGCCTTTGCCTCTGCTAACCCGATATCGTTGTTAGGACGAATCAATGCGTGCCATACAGATGATGATCCTAACGGACAAATGGTGTCGGGGAAGTTTCAGATCAAGGTCAGTAAGTTCCAGACTTATGAAACTAATAACAATGTTGGAAGAAAGATCAAGATCGGACTGACCGAGGTCGGCAGCTCAATCAAATTGGCAACTGAAGAAGAGATGCAGATGAACCCTGACCATTGTGATCGGAGCGGTACAGATGGGAAATGCTATCCGATAGCTGTGGTTCGCGTTGAAGAATCGGGTGAAGATGCATTCACCGCTGTCTCAACCTGGTGTCCTCACAATGCCAAATCGCAGATAGACTACTTCGATCATTCACTGGGTGAAAAGGGATTGTTTGTTTGTCGTGAACACGCACTCTCGAGTTATCTGGCTGATGGGACCTGGGTGTCCCCGGATAAAAGTCCGTTTTCGGATGCTCCACCTTTAAATCAGTTTTTCCATAATATCGGTGAAGATGGGAAGCCCTACCTGACCCGATTCAGTACCCGGTTCGACGACGATGATACGCTCACAATCTCCGATGTCCTTTGTGAATGTAAGTCATGCACCTCCACATCTGCCGAGGATGAAGGGAATCTCGGGCTTTCTCTTGAACAGAACTATCCCAACCCCGTCACCCACTTAACGGTTATCAGGTTTACCCTTCCTGCTCCCGGAGATTGCACGCTCTGCATCCTTTCAACTGAGGGAAAGATGATGAGAACTCCTATCGATCGGAAACTCGAAGCAGGGAGCCACCGGATTGACTTCGATGCAAGGGCCTTGCCATCCGGCCTCTATTTCTACAAGCTCGACACCCCATACGGCACAAAAACGCGGCGAATGACGGTCGTCAGATAACAAAAGCCGCAGACTTTGCCGTGCGGGATTTTCTTCTTATCGTTGACTATCCTGAGGAGCGGATCAACGTTACTTTCGCTGAGAGCTACACCGTTCGACATGAAGAATTGATCTTACGCAGAATCTGGAATCGCTGTTTGAATTTTTCATTTTTACTTTTTCATTGGCTTGAGTGCAAATGAGCTTCTTCTTGGCCTAACCGGCATTCTTGTGCTGGGGATCGTTGCTCAATGGCTGGCGTGGCGTTTTGTGTTACCCTCCATTCTCGTCCTGTTGGTCTTCGGATTTCTCGCCGGCCCGGTCTTTGGTATTATCGAGCCGAACGCCATTCTTGGCGATCTCCTCTTCCCGGTTGTCTCCGTTTCTGTCGCAATTATCCTCTTTGAAGGAGGGTTAACCCTCCGCTTTTCAGAGCTGAGTGAGATCGGGAAGGTTGTGAGAAACCTGGTAACGATCGGTGCGCTGATAACATGGATCGGCACGTCCATAGCAGCCCACCTGATCTTTGAATTGCATGTTGGGATAGCAATTCTCCTCGGAGCCATTCTTGTTGTCAGTGGACCGACGGTTGTCATGCCTCTTTTGAGGCATGTGCGTCCAAGCAGGAGAGTTGGCTCGATCCTGAAATGGGAAGGGATTGTCATCGATCCGATCGGCGCTCTTCTCGCAGTTCTGGTTTTCAAGGCGATCATATCGGGCAACATCATTGAAGGAACGTTTGCAACGCTTGAAGGGCTTGTACTGACGATACTTGTAGGGACTGGCATCGGCATTGGCGCTGCCTTGCTCTTTATCCTGATATTGATGCGCTACTGGATTCCTGATTTCCTCCATAACCCATTCTCCCTGATGATGGTTGTCGGAGCTTTCGCTATCTCCAACACCCTGCAGTATGAGTCGGGGCTCTTTGCCGCAACGGTCATGGGAATCGCGCTGACAAACCAGAAAATGGTTGATGTGAAGCATATCCTGGAGTTCAAGGAGAATCTGCGGGTCCTGCTTATCTCGAGTATTTTCATCATTCTTGCGGCAAGACTGGAGCTTGATTCCGTTACGGGCTATATCACTACGGAGATGCTTCTTTTTCTTGGCGTGCTTCTTCTTATCATTCGTCCGTTATCGACAGTAGTATCCTCTTTCGGTTCGCCACTTAAGTGGAAGGAACGGGCCTTTATTGCCTGGATGGCTCCCCGGGGTATTGTTGCTGCGGCTGTCTCAGCAATATTTGGTCTCTACCTCTCTGAGCGGGGAATTCTTGATGCCGAGCAATTGGCCCCGCTCACCTTTCTCGTCATCGTCGGAACGGTCACCATCTATGGGTTGACTGCCGGCCCGTTTGCCAAACTTCTGGGCGTAGCTATGCCACAGACACAAGGATTGCTTGTGGTTGGCGCTCATTCCTGGGGAAGAGCTATCGGCAAAGCTCTACAGGAAGCTGGATTCCGAGTGCTGCTGGTCGATACCAACATGGCAAATATTTCTGCAGCGAAGAACATAGGCCTCTTTGCCAATCATGGAAGTGTCTTGTCCGAGTACATCCTCGATAAGATTGAGCTTGAAGGGATTGGGCGGATGCTCGCCCTTACCTCAAACGATGAAGTAAACGCACTTGCAGCACTCTATTTTACCGAACGATTTGGTCGTAGCGAAGTCTATCAGCTTCCTCCATCCGGCAAGAGTCGTGTACAACGTGATTCGGTTCCTCAAAGCCTTCGAGGTCGTATCCTCTTTACTCCTGAGGCAACCTATGAGTTCTTTGAGGAGGCTTTCGAGGCAGGAGCTACCATCCAGAGCATATTCTTCAATGATGACTTTACATACGATGATTTCATGGCAGCCTTTGCCAACGAAGTCGTCCCGCTATTCGTGGTTGCACCCGACTTATCCCTGCAAGCCTTTACTGAAACCAGCATGCCGGAGCCACTTGCCGGACAACGCCTGATTTACATGCAGGAACCAAGATTGTAAATCAACAGATCAAGGAGAGGGCGGAGACAAGGAGACAAGGAGACAAGGAGACAAGGAGACAAGGAGACAAGG
>JAGWAZ010000047.1 GCA_021296135.1 Chlorobiota bacterium
CCCCCATTGACTACAGGCTGCAGCAGTTCCATCAATGTCGTCATACCAGAACTCGATTTTGCCCGAACCCTCGTAAAGTCGAACCTGAAAGGTGGCGCTGTTAAAAAAGCCATCTCCACCAGGCCCCAACGCAACTGAGTCGTATAAAACAACGAAAATTCTGTTCGGCGATGACCCAGTCGTCATATAGCTCACTTTGGAGAGATTACACGAACCCTCACTACCACCAGATATTCGCATCTCATCCCAGAATGGCGCGACCATCCTCCCTACTCCTGCTTGTGCAAAGTTATTGTCCGTGCTGGTTGCATCTGCCTCTCCGAACCTGATCATGCCGGCTGTTCCGATTGTGGCCCTTCCGTAGCTCCTATCGGTAAAATCAAAGGTAAATCCTATCTCAACGGTATCGTCGAGGTGCGGAATGCCCTGCCAACCGGAGCCTCCTGCCCGATTCCCCTCCCAGAGAGTCGTATCAGCCCCGGTTATCTCGGACCCCGTACCCTCAAAAAAATGTATTCGAACTGTGCAAGGGCGCCCCTTACTCCGAAGAGCATCCCGCACAGCAGAATAAGTAACCCATAACCTGTTCGTCTCATAATAAGACCTCATAAAAAAATTGATAAATAGATGTATATTGTATATAGATGCGAAGGAAGCTTTCAGTATAGCCTTAATTGATAGTCGTTGTATCGAGTTCATTTGGCGTACAAATGAACGTTTTAATTTACGAAATAGTTCCAACCTGCAGGGCTGTTCAGGATTTTTTTTGAGGAGTTCACATACTCATCTGAACTTTCTATCCAAGTGCTGGAGCATGGTAAAAGGGCATAAACTCTTCATATTGACGCTTCTTTTCGGGACACCTTGCCCTTTATACTCCCTACTGGGTCAGAATCACACAGATTCCGTTACAAATTTGATAGATCAGGGACGCCATTTCTATTACTCACACAACTACGCGCAAGCACTCCCTCTACACAAACAAGCACTCGCCATGAAGCCAAACAGTGTGGAGGCGTTGCTTGAGCTTGGCTGGACATTATTTGATATGGGTGAGTATCTGGGTAGTCTTGAGGCAACAAACGAAGGGACCTACTATCCATCAAATCTGACCGACGACTTGTACGCACTTATCTCCCTCAACTACTACTTCAATCTGGGGCTTGCCACCAACGATTTCGAGTTCTCACGACGAACCGAAGAGGAGATAGAGCAGTACAAAGAATATTCCCGAAAACGGCCTGATGGACATGACAGGTTTTTGCGACTTGGTATTACCTATATAAGCCACGGAGATACGGCAAATGGATTCGAATCGATATACCAGTCAATTCGTTTGCGCCCCGATTTTCCCCAAGCACACCTGATGTTGGCTAAACTTTACGATCGGAGCAATATGAAGAAGGAGGCTGCCATGGCCTATGCTCTCTCCCTTTTTCACCACAATCGCGTCCCTTATGCCCGGCGAAGTATAACGTTGTTAGAGAACGCTCTCTTCGGTAACGGTGGCCCGGATGCTTACGAGAGCCCAAGCATTCAACCCTCCGGAAAGATCACTGAATTCTCCGAAGCGCTCTCCCACGTAATTGAAAGCTACTCGTCGGAACATAAACAGGCCATGAACTACTACGTTCCCTGGTTCAGGGGAATAAGGGGAAATGATCTTTTTGAGCCGTTTGTGCGCTATATTTACACTGGAGCAAACGTTCCGGCGAATGAGAGTTGGCTTGCCGAGAACCGGAATAGTATCGATTCCCTCCTCTCCTATGCAAAGACCTATCAATGGCCGGCCGTTGATACGGTCAGCACTATCACCTCATCACAAACCGGTAACGGGTCGGAGTAGCGAAGATCGCTTACCGTACAAGTCGAATGAACCCGGCAATGGTCTCACCATTACATTGCGTCCGAAGGATGTATGTGCCAGGAACAAGATCTGTAACGTCAAGATCGAGGGACTCGTTCCAGGTATCAACGCGGATCGTGTGGAGGCGATTTCCAAGCAGATCGATCACCTCAAGAGACCGGCTCTTCTCACCATCGCAGTCACAATCTACCCGAGTGACCGCCTTGGCTCGGAACAGAAGATTTGGCCGAACGATAAGAGTATTTCTCATTCCCTCATTTGATTGATCCTCAACACCTACGGCTTGGCTAACATCCCATATTCGAGCAGTGCTGTCATAGCTCGCCGTTACCACGCGAAGGCCTGCAGAATCAAATCGTGCTGTGGAAAGCCGACCCGTATGGCCCAGTAGCTGTTGAAGTCTCGCACCAGACTTGGCATTCCATACGCCTCCTGTCCCGTCTTCGCTTGCTGTGACAACGAATCTGCCGTTTGGACTAAAAGTTGCCTCACGCAATCTGGCACTATGGTTTCTCAGAGTTACTATGGAATCACCCGTCTTGCTATCCCAGAGGCGTGCGGTAAGATCAAATCCGGCAGTGAGAATATGAGACTCGTCATAACTGTAATGTATTGTCCGTATTCGCGCTTCATGTCCTCTCAGCACCAGAAGAGAATCCCCGGTCTCCGTATCCCAGACAATTGCCAGGCCGTCAAAGCCGGCAGTTGCTACGTTCTTGCCGTCGGGACTGAAGGCGACCATGTTGACATTTCCGGTATGTCCTTCGAGTCTGTGTAGAAGTTTCCCCTCGGCTACATCCCAGATGATCGCCGTGCTGTCACGTCCGCCAGAAGCAATTCTGGTCCCATCGGCATTAAATACAGTGCTGAACAGGTTTCCGGTATGTCCACGCAATACCCGCTCCTCCTCGGTCGCAACATCCCAGACCCTCACAGTCGAGTCCCAAAGTCCACCCACAATCATCGTCTCGTCCGGACTAAGGTCTGCATCGCGAATTCTGGTCTCTTGCTCAATCTTGAAGAGTTCTTCCCCGGTCTGAGCGTTCCAGAGAATGACAGACATATCGCTTACAACCATCACCTTTGTCCCATCTTCATTGAAACAGGCTGAAGTTAAACGAGGTCCCGGTTCGCCCAACGTGCGAACCTCGTCTCCGGTTGTAGCATCCCAGAGTTTGGCAGTTCCATCGAAGCTTGCCGTCACCACAACGTTCCCATCGGGACTGAATTCAGCCCACGAGACCGGAGCTTCATGCCCTCGTAGAATAATCTGTGCAGTGGAAACTCCATGCAAAGAGACGAGCATCAGGAGCATATTGAGGGAAACAAGGAGAAGGGGACAAGGAGAAGAAGGTTTACGAAGTTTCATTACCTTAATGATAGTTCTTTCAACAAGTACAACAGCGATTCGATGTAAGTTAAGGGTTATGACTAGATTAAGGCTCTATTTTTGAGCTCTTTCACCAACATTTTGTACAAATTGTTGATGCGGGTATTCTACCTGAACTCTGTTTGCTTTAAATCTAACAGAAATGTTCTTTTCTCCATGCCCATGAACTTGCTAACCTTGCCTTTGCCTATCCCCAAAAGCCCTCGATGCCGTTTATAGGGGAATGGCCGTTCACAAATTCATCCTTGCCGTGGTCCAACCTATAGTGCTTTTTCTAACCTAAATCCACCAACGCATTCTAGCCCCCGTATTTCTCCGAATGGATGATGCTATCGAAATCGACCTTTCCCTTGATAATCGCCTGGAGCGTGACCCCGCAGCAGTTCTCGACCACCTCGGTACAGACCTTCCGGTTACCTCTATAAACGCCAAAGACAATGGTATCTTCAGAGCTTCGCAGAGTCTGGAATTCGGGCTTTTTATTACTCTTTTGTCAAGGAATCCTTGAGTTTTTGAAGTTCCATCATCGCCTCCATCGGTGTCATATTGTTCATATCAAGCTCACGTAATCCTTTGACAATCTCCTCAAGAACAGGATTGCTTTCAACAGCTCCTTCAAACAGCGAGATTTGGGGAAGGGGTGGCTCAATTCGTTCGCTTTGTAGCTGCTGGAGAACAGGACCGGAAGAACTGACCACAGCAATATCATCTCCCGAGCACCCTTCTACTTCCCCTTCGAGTTGAGACATAATTTCTTTTGCCCGCTTTGTCACCTCGGTTGGCAAGCCGGCCATTTTCGCAACCTCGATGCCGTAGGAGTGGTCGGCAGTCCCCGGAACTACGGTTCGTAGAAAGATAATCCGATCATCCTGCTCGCGAACCTCCACCTTGTAGTTGCAGATACGTTCAAATCTGTCAGCCAGCGCATTTAATTCGTGGTAGTGGGTTGCAAAGAGCGTTCGTGCTCCAATTTGTTCGTGGAGATATTCGGCAATCGCCCAGGCAATCGAAACGCCATCAAACGTTGATGTTCCCCGACCTACCTCATCAAGGAGAATCAAACTCCGTTTCGTTGCATTGTTCAGAATGTTTGCTGCCTCGTGCATCTCTACGAGAAATGTGCTCTCCCCGGCAGCAATGTTGTCTTGCGCTCCGACACGCGTAAATATCTTGTCAACAATTCCAAGGCGAGCACGCTTTGCCGGGACAAACGAACCGATCTGAGCCAAAAGAATGATCAAAGCGTTCTGACGGAGATAACTCGACTTGCCGGCCATGTTCGGTCCGGTAACGATTGCAAGCTGCTTCGACTCTGTGTCGAGTCGTGTGTTGTTCGGCACAAACCGCTCGCCAGCCGGGAGCATCGTCTCCACAACAGGGTGGCGACCCGCAGCAATATCGAGCGATGTCGACTCATCGAGTTCGGGACGGACATAATTCCGCTCACGAGCAACTCGAGCAAAGCCAAGGAAGCAATCCAACATGGCTATCAGGGCCGCGTTGCGCAAGATTGTTTCGCTCTGCTCCCCCACAACAGCCTGAAGCTCCGCAAACAACTCCCGCTCAAGCACCGTGATCTTCTCCTCGGCGTTCAGAATTTTCTCTTCATACTTTTTGAGTTCCGGAGTGATGTATCGCTCTGAGTTGGTCAACGTCTGCTTACGTGTATAATCTTCCGGTACCCGATCCCGATAAGCATTGGTAATCTCTATGTAATACCCAAAGACATTGTTAAATCCGACCTTCAAGGACGGGATACGCGTTCGCTCCCGCTCCCGTTGCTGCAACCGGTCGAGATACTCCTTTCCACTTGCGCGTAGATCACGCAGTTCGTCAAGCTCGGGCGAAAAACCTCTCCGGAAGGCGCCGCCGTCAGCAAGAGTTGCCGGAGGTTCATCGGGTAATGCAGCCCTAAGTCTATCAACCAACTCCTCAGGATAGATCAACGTGCCCGCAATTGTCCTCAAGGTTTGCGCCCTACATTTTTCCAGCAACTCAACAATGCGGGGAATACGTTCCAGGGTCCCAAGTACAAAGCCGAGATCGCGGGGAGATGAACGTCCAAAGGCTACACGCCCAATAATCCGCTCCAGATCGCTCGCCAGCTTCAACTCTCTCTCTATCTCAGAAGCGACAGAAGGCTCCTGGAAGAGGGCATCAACCGATTCAAGCCGCTTCTGAATTTGCTCACGTGACTTAAGCGGATGAACAATCCATTTTTTCAGAAGCCTTCCTCCCATGGGGGTAACGGTGCGGTCGAGCACACCGATCAATGATCCATACCGCGAACCATCGCTTGCGGAGAAGACAATCTCAAGGTTTCGTTTTGTGGCAGGATCGAGTGAGATGTAGTCATGAGGAGAATAGCGACGCACACGAGAGATATGGCCGAGTTGTGAGCGCTGGGTCTCCATCAGATAGTGCATTACCGCACCAGCCGCAATCAGACCGGCAGGCAAGTCATCAATACCAAAACCCTTTAGGGATGTTGTGCCGAAATGCTCGCGAAGCCGCTCCTGACCATACTCACGATCAAATATCCATTCTTCCAGTCGGGTAAGAACCGGCTCCGTACTGAGACGTAGCCCGGCAAGACGATTCTTCTGTGCACGGCTGAGAAGAATCTCGGCCGGACCAATTCCTTCGAGCGTCTCTGTCAGCTCATCAGATTGAACTTCGGTGGCAGCGAACTCTCCCGTTGAGACATCGCAAAACGAGATGCCAACAGTATCTGCTTCAAAGCAGACGGCGGCGAGATAGTTATTCTCTCCTGCTTCAAGTAGCTTCTCGTTCATTGCCACACCAGGGGTCACGATCTCGACCACATCACGTTTGACAATGCCGCGTGCCAGCTTAGGATCCTCAAGCTGCTCGCAGATAGCAACGCGGTAGCCAGCCTTTACCAGTTTGGGCAAATAGTTGTCGAGTTGATGCCAGGGGAACCCGGCTAGCGGCGTTTCACCCTCGGAGCCATTGTTCCGCTTCGTCAGAGTGATACCACAGACGCGAGCGGTAATCGTCGCATTCTCCTCAAACGTTTCATAAAAGTCGCCGAGACGAAAGAGCAGAATCGTGTCCGGATGCTTCTCCTTGATCTGATGATATTGCCGCATGAGCGGCGTTCGTTTTTTCTTTGCCCTACTGACTGTTGCCATACTTGTATTTTTTCGAATGCTACGAAATAATCGAGGTACGTAGCGGTTGATACGTGACCAATTTCCCCAAGTACTATTCAACGGGCATTTAATCTACTCATCGCCATGTGCTTCCTTCTGCACCATTAGCACCACATTTCCTTTTCAATATCTTGAATGTGGGTTCTAATAACACATCTGCTCTTGGGACCGCAGGGTCGGAAGATACTACCTATCTCTTTCGATCCTTCAAACCGTATCAAATAGTCTCTTCTGAAAGGACCCTTCGACAGCATTAAGACCTCTTTACATTGGCCTTTTTTCGCGTATCAACTTTACCATCACGTAACACAGAGGGCTTTGTATTGTCACTGCAAAAGAAGCCACATAACATTGTATCCCTGTAGCAAGGAAGGGGCTACCTCAGAGCAACTATCGAGTACCAAGCGCCAGAATAACAGCAGCTCAAGCCCGATACTCAAAGTGCAAGCAGAAGTATATACATCATAACTAATTTTCAGGAATTCTTGTAATGAAAAAACGCATTCTTGCAGGTGCAGTCCCCCTTTTGATGGGAGTACTGTTCCTTCCAACCCTGGCAACGGCACAGGAGCGAGGAACGCTTACTGGAGTCGTAAGCGATGCTATTAGTGGTGAGCCAATTCCGGGCGTCACAGTTCTTGTTATCGGACAAAAAGGAAAGGGAGCTGCTACCGATGTTAACGGAAAATACGTTGTGCAAGGTCTTGTTCCTGGAACATACGATATCTCCCTTTCATACCTGACCTACGAGTCCGATACGATACGAGGAGTTGTTGTTAAAGCAGGAAAAGAGATGAGGCTTGACGCAACGCTCTCCGAATCGCAGGAAGAAGTTATCTCGGATCAAGTTGTGCTAACAAGAACCCGCAGCAAAAAATCGGAAGCGGGAGCATTGAACCAGCGGCAGAATGCTCTGCAAGTCTCTGAGGTGATGTCGGCGGAGGGAATTGCCACATCGGGTGCATCTGATGCAGGGGATGCTATGAAGCGGCAGACCGGTGTAACCGTGCAGAATGGGAAGTATTTGAATATCCGTGGCATAGGGGAGCGATATAATACTACGCAACTCAATGGGGTGAATCTGCCAAGTCCGGAACCTGAAAAGAAGGTGGTACCGTTCGATCTTTTCCCGGCCGGAATGATCGATTACATTACGATCGTTAAAACCTTTACTCCCGACAATCCGGGTGACTTTGCCGGTGGGCTGGTCAAAATTGAGACAAAGGACTTTCCCAAGCACTTTATCTTCAACCTCGGAGTTGGCACCGGGCTTAATCCCGAAACTCAAGGAGCCGATGCCCTTGACTATGCTGGCGGAGGAACCGACTGGCTTGGAATCGACGATGGAACTCGTGCCTTGCCTGATGACATTGAAATTACAAACCGTTTTGACCCCCAGGAACAAGCTGATCTTTTACGACGATTCGACAATAAAATCTGGACACCATCAGATGCTTCACTTCCTATCAATCAATCGTTCAACGTGACGCTCGGAAACAGCTTTGGAGATAAGGCCCCTATTGGTTTTCTCTTCTCAGGCTCGTATTCCAATAACTTCAACTACAGAGAAGGGATTGAACGGTATCCGCTGCTCTCTCTGAACAATGAGGGTAATCACGACCTGCGATACGATTATCTGACGCGTGAATCAGAGCAATCGGTACTCTGGGGCACTCTGCTGAACCTGAGTCTCGGGTTAGGAGACAACAATCTGATTGGATTCAAAGGAATGTTGAATCATTCTGCTGAAGATGAGACCTCGCTTATCGAGGGCGATTTCAGTTCCAGTACAAGTGGTGAATTGCGTCGCACGCAACTCCGGTTCGTGGAACGGACAATTGCTGGTGCACAACTGCTTGGCAAGCACACAACCGATATCCTTTCGGATGGCTCCCAACTCGAATGGCGTGTCGCTTTCTCGCAAGCATCCCGTTCAGAACCTGATTTCCGGGCTGCAACATATCTGCGTGAATCACCGGACGAGCCGTACCGCTACGATCAAAACTTTGCCAGCGGTAACGGACGCTTCTTCAGCGATCTGACCGACCTTGAAATGAACAGTGGGTTTGACTGGACAATCCCTCTCTATTCCGGAGATAACCTTGAATCAAACACCCGTCTGAAAATCGGAAGTGTTGTGCGCTTGCGTGATCGCGAGTTCAAGGCTCGACGTTTCTACTTCCAGCCCGGAATTAACAATCCAGATGTTCTTGCCCTTAACCCTGAAGAACTTTACACGCCGGAAGTAGTTGCACAAGGCATTGTGCAGTTTGTCGAGACCACTCTTGCTAACGATCAGTACAACGCCGATGAGCGGATTCTCGCAGGCTACGCAATGATCGAAGCCCCAATCTCCGATAACCTTCGGTTTATTGGCGGTGCGCGTCTTGAGTGGTGGGACGTATTCCTTGTCCCCTTTGATCAGAATACTGGATTTGAAGGGAGCAACATTGCGGTTGACAAGTCAGAAGTTGATATCCTTCCTTCCGTCAATCTGATCTATAGCCTTGCCGAGGATATGAATCTGCGTGGCGCGTTCTCGCAGACACTCGCTCGACCGGAATTCCGTGAGTTAGCTCCGTTCCGTTTTGATGATTATAGGCAGAGCACGTTTGGCAATCCATCACTTGATCGTACCCGGATTCTGAACTATGATCTTCGTTGGGAATGGTTCCCTCGTCCGGGCGAGCTTGTAGCCGTAAGCGCTTTCTACAAAAACTTCACAAGCCCGATTGAACAGTTCTATCTGCTCGGTGCCAGTGATATTCAGGTCGAACCGGTAAACGCAAACGGCGCAAACGCCGTGGGTGCTGAGATCGAACTTCGCAAAAGCCTGGACCAAATTGCCGATGCCCTTTCGGATTTTTCGATTGGGGCCAACATAACACTGGTTGAGTCCAACGTCACGTTCAAGAAGGATGAGTCCGTTTCAATCTTCCAGGGTATTGGCATTACCCAGGCTCCGTCAGAAATTCTCACGAACACCGAGCGCCCGCTGGGGGGACAGTCTCCATACGTCGTAAACCTTGTCCTTGGATATAACAACAGTGGTCTGGGAACCGATGGCACGCTCCTCTTCAACGTCTTTGGCAAGCGTCTGACCGATGTTGGAACAAATGGCTATCCGGACATTTATGAGCGGCCTCGTCCAAGTCTCG
Source organism: Chlorobiota bacterium (assembly GCA_021296135.1). Classification (GTDB taxonomy): domain Bacteria; phylum Bacteroidota; class Ignavibacteria; order OLB7; family OLB7; genus JAGWAZ01. The sequence continues at coordinate 9,592 of JAGWAZ010000047.1, forward strand.
ACTTCACGTTGCGTCAGAGACTGCCGGCAGGCCTTAAGCTCTCACTGAAGGCAAAAAATCTGCTCGACTCCGAGACTCGGTTCACCCAGGAGTTTGTTGGTAAAAACGCTGAGACAATCGAGAATGAACGATACTTTGCAGGACGATCTCTTTCGATTGGGCTCTCATTCAGTTTTGACCAATTACGAATACAACAAGCCACTAAATAAGATGAACACAGACGGGGGAGCTTATAAGCTCCCCCGTCTGCTTTTACCCTCTTGCGTTACCAGTTTTTTACATAACTACGCATAGAAGATTACCAACACATCACATAGAGTCGAAATCGGTTATACCGAAACCCCTTGCGTGTTATAGATAGGCTATCCTAATCAAACCACGACATCGCTCCACTATTGCCCCGCAACTGAACACGCTGTAAGAAAGAACTCAAAAGAAAAAACTATCGATAAAAAGAAGCTATTCAACTAACGAACAGCAAACTTTAATTTAATTAGTATTCACTAACCTTTTAAGGAGAAGACTACATGCTCAAGAAGAATCTACTCTTCATTTTCAGCATTCTCAGTGGCTTTATCATCGCATTCAGTGTCACAGGTTGTAGTGACGATGACCCTGTAAACACGGGCAACAACACACCGAATGTGCTCGCAGCTGGTACTCGGGGTCAGGACCGCACGTTGAGCGCTGACAGCACGTACACGCTGACCGGCTTCTATCTCGTTGAGCCGGGAACAACGCTGACCATTCCGGCCGGCACCGTTATCAAGGGAAGTCCGGGCAGTGCAATCATTGCAACGCGCGGCGATGGCACCTTGCCAAGTGGTCAGATTATTGCTGAAGGAACCAGCGATAATCCGGTCGTCTTCACGTCGGATAGGCCCGAAGGCTCACGCGATCGTGGCAACTGGGGCGGCATCGTTATGTCTGGCCTCAGCGATCTGAACGTTCCTGGAGGGTTCGGTGTCGGTGAAGGCGGTGTTGGCGAATATGGATATGGCGGGATTCTCAGCAGCCCGAAAATGGATGACAATTCAGGCAGGCTCAGGTACTGCCGTATTGAGTACGGAGGCACCCGTATCGCAGCCGACAACGAGATCAATGGCCTTACGCTTAATGCGGTCGGTAACGGCACTACAATCGAGTACGTACAGACCCACATGATTGCCGACGACGGCTTCGAGTGGTTCGGTGGGACGGTTAACGCCAAATATCTGGTCAGCTCGGGCAACGACGATGATGCGTTCGATATGGACCTCGGGTTCAACGGTGACTGTCAGTACCTGTTCGTAATGCAGGCCGATGACAAGGCTGATCGTGGATTTGAAGTGAACAACGACGGTGATGGATCCGACAATGAACCGTACACTTCTGCGCGTGTTGCTAACGTGACGATTATTGGTGGTGATGATACTAAAAATGATGGGTTCTATTTGCGTGGCAACAACAGGCTAAAAATCTGGAACGCGGTTGTTACCAACGTCCGTTATGCGGTTGCAGTTGATGCAGACAACACAAACCAGAATGCCGTGAAGGGTGATCTTTTTGTCAAGAACAGCCTCTTGAATGGCAGTACCAACAGCTATATCACGCGGACAAAAGTTGACGGCAAGAACACGTTCATTGACGCGATATACCAAGCTGTAGCCGACTCGGATTGGCATAATACAATAGGCGACCCGCAACTCCGCAGCACCAACTTTGAGGATCCTGACCCACGTCCGCAAAACGGGGCCGCAAAGGGCATTGGCACTCCGCCAAGCGGACTGGAACCGGCCAACTATGCTGGAGCGTTTGATCCGGATGCTTCCTCACTCTGGATCGCAGGATGGACAAACTTCAAGAAGAACTAAGGTTCGAGATCGAAGAGAATCTTTGTGGTACGAACCTCTCCCCTTCTCAATGGAGGGGAGGGGTTTTATTATGTGGGAGTTGTCCTCGGGCTTCCCTGCCTGCTCGAGAAGGCGAGGCAGGCGCCCAAGGCTATGAACCGAGGACTGCTACGCAGTCGATGTGATTAGGTGGTGGGCCTTCCAACGAGGTTCTGAGAGTCGCATAGCGACGCTCGGTTGGGAAGATAGCCCAGCCGTTTACGGACAAAGAGCAAACTGGCAAGTGGGAAGATAGCCCAGCCGTTTACGACTGGGACGATGTGATTCTCTTGGCCTCGAATCAGGCCGTTCTACGGCCTTCTCTTCCCCGGATCAATCCCGCGGTTCGGAGACGATTGATGCCATGCGAGTCGCGTAGCGACCTTTGATCTAAGAATGTCGATCAACGATGTTCGATCTATGATGTAGTTGTTATGGCTATATGCTTAATAAGCGGCTGAATCAGAGAATGTTCTCCAGGTTTGCCAAGTTGATAGCCCGGCAAAAGCGTAATAAGCCAGGTGTTGACTATCGCCTTGAGTCGCGTAGCTACGCTCGGTTGATAGCTTGGTATGGAAGCATGGGGTAGGAGATTGCCCCATCGATCAAAGCGTCATCGATGCAAGCCTGATTCTGTGCACAGCCCTAACATTGAAGCGGGGAAACGGGCCGCTCCTCTGGAGCTTGTAGAAGCCAAGCGCATTGCTTGCCCTGCGCTCCCGCACAGGGCTACTGACAGGTCGCCACTCTGTGGCGGAAATATGCCCTCGGGCTTCGGCCCAAAAGGCTATGAATCGAGGACTGCTACGCAGTCGATGTGATTAGGTGGTGGGCCTTCCAATGTTGTTCAAGTCGCTCCATTACAATTTTTACAGACTACTTCCATTAATTTTTACAAAAAAACCGAAATCTATCTAACGTTTACACTCTCTATTTTGTGGTAGACTAACTACGTTGTAGAAGAATTATCTGCCCGACAACTATGCTTATGCTATTAAAGATCAAAGAACTCTTAGCTCAATTCTCACCGATCTTCCTCATAGGTCGCCAACGGAACACGAGAAGCGAAAGCATGAACAGATCTCATAAAAGGCGTCAACGGTTATCGAACACGGGGCCTTATGAGTTCTGCTTACGATTATTGCCTCTTTCTCTTTGCCTGCTTTTATTCTCGTGTGGGAAGACTGATTCGTATGAAAGGCCATCATCAGATTCCTCACCCAAAGGGGGCAACCCGCAAGCCTGGATGCTCGACTCAGTCCACTATGACACTCTGGCTCCTAATCCAACTCCGCTGGCAAACAGCTACAATTCTATCGAGGAGTTGGTTGAAACAGCGTTACGTGGATTTGAAGAGCGAGATACTACCTTGCTCACAAGCCTGCTCATCACACGAAAGGAATATCTTGATATCATTTACCCTGAATTAGGCACACATTGGCCGGCAGCACGTGATATGCGAGAAGGAGTACAAATGTTCTTTTGGGAAAATCAGCGCAACACATCAATTTCAGGCCTGTTAAAAAAATTGAGAGACCTCAAGGAGAAGAGACTTGAGTTGGTAACTCTGGAATTTGCTGATGGCGTGGAAGAGTATCCCAGTTATAAACTACATACGGGAACTCGTCTTCAAATCCGTACAGAAACCGGTGACACGATCACGTTCACAACCGTTGGATCTATTGTGGAGAAGGATAGTACGTACAAACTTCTGTCGTATCGAGATAGAGATTAGTCACGACGTCTCAATATAGCCATCCGTACCTTCCGGAGAGGTCGCCATTGAAGTTCATGATGTTCCTGATGGAGCCGTGGCACAATTATGGCCGCATCAGGTGTTGTTCTCCCTTCATTTTGTGAAACATGAGAGATCCCGTCAAGACTCGTCTCAATTTCCCTCTTGTCTCTCCCAACTTCTCTGTGTAAACTTATGGCTGTCCTGAATCGTCTGGAGAATCGCGCGTGATCTGCCGAATGTGGGTTACGCGCTTCTTCTGAAGCGATTAGCACGAAACTCAGGACACTAAACTTGTAATCGAATACAGAAACGTTCATCAGTCAATTCAGTATAATGAAATCTATCCGCCTCGTTCTTCTTTCAACTCTCGTTCTCTGCTGCGGATTATCCCTTCTCTTCAGCCAGAGTGGTAGCCTTCCCTCCGGTGAAGCCGGAGAGAGAGTGATTCCAGCATCTGTTTCAAACAAGGAACTGCTGCGCGTAGGAGATGAATCGTTTACAGTCGCAGAGATTGCCGGAGCATGGGGTCGTACGCCCGGAAAAGACCTTCCGAGCTTCTATGACCTGTCACGAGACTCCGCACTCGATTTCATCAACCTATACGCCGATTTTCGATTGAAAGTCCTTGAGGCAAAAGATCGTGGATTGCATAAACGGAGTGAGTTCCTTCAGGAGATGGATCGAAATCGTGATCAGGTTGCGCTCGGTGTCGGAGCGTTCGGAAACGTAAGTGGTGAAGGATATCTCTTCCAGCGAAAGCTCGTTGATCCGGGAGTAGATCGTATCTGGGAACGTCGGAACGATGAGGTCAGGATTGCAATTATCTTTTCCCAGATGGACCCGAACAACCCGGCCGACACGCTCCGTGCCTACAATCGCTCGGTCGATATGTTGGGACGACTTAAAAACGGCGAGGATTTCCATCTTATGGCCACCGATTCGACAGATGATCCTCAGTTAAAAGCGACCGGAAGGCAGTTCGGTTGGATTACCGGAGGCATGATGCCGCGTGATCTTGAAGATAGTGCGTTTGAAACGCCTCCGGGAGAGATCGCGCCCGACGTCATCCGTTTGCCGGCCGGGTACGTTCTGCTCAAGGTGATGGACAGGGAGAAACGTAAGAAGGTTCAGATCGCCCACATCGTCTTCGATGTCAACAAGAGCGTTGATGGCTCGGATAACGATGCAGAAGCAAAGGAAAAAGCTGAGGCAGCAATAGCACGCATTCGCGCCGGTGAGCCGTTTGAGGATGTTGCCCGCGAAATGAGCAACGACCGGACAAGTGCTCAGCATGGAGGACATCTGCTGAGCTGGTACACACGCTCGCTCGGCTTCGAGTCTCGCCGAGGTAAACTTTCCCCAAAGTTTGAAGATTCGGTCTTCGCACTCAACGACAGAGAAGTCTCTGGTCTATTCCGTGATGAAATCTGTTATCGTATAGTAAAGCGGGTAGAAAGTGTTACCCCCACCCTGGAGGAAGAGGAGAAAGCTATACGCGATATCTATCGTCGTTTCTTTCTTGAAGCTGACCGTAACGCCTTTATCGATCAGGCTCTCGGCAAGCATGGCTTCAGGATCGACCCGGCCACTCTGGAAGCCGTTTTGATGTCTGTCGACACCAACCGGAGTGCTGCCGACAGCGCGTGGGCAGAGCATATTACACCCGCGTTGCAGAATCGACCATTCTTTTATTTGCTCGGATCAAGCTGGATCGTCGGAGACTGGATTGACTCGGTAGAGACAAGTCCCCGATATCGTGCTCTTCCTCTCAGCCGTACAAGCATCATCGCTTCGATCAAGTCAATGATTCAGTACCAGACGCTGAAGAAAGAATCGGAAAGCCTTGAGAGTGAATACCCTGACTTTGTACGATTGATGGGGGAGTTTCACGATGGCGCTTTGATCTTTGAACTGGAACAAGCGGAAGTCTATAGCAAAGTATCGTTTGATGAGGAAGAGGGAAAGGAGTTCTTCAATCAACATCGTGATAACTATAAAACACCGGTGAAACTTGCTCTGTCGGAAATTTTTGTCTACACAGAAGCAGATGCTAACTCCTATTACGAGCGTGCGAAATCAGGAGAAGACTTTAGCATGCTTGCAAAGAACCATACTGAGCGTCAGGGTTTCAGAGAGAAGGAAGGGAAGTGGCCGATGAACGATTCACGCAACTCGGAACTCGTCCGCCTGATGCTGGAAAAACAACCTGATCCCAAGACAGGATCCATGCTTAAACCGTTTGAAAATCAGAACGGCTGGAGTCTTGTCCGAATTGACGAGGTTGAGGAGTCTCGACCAAAGACCTATGAAGAAGCGCGTGGTGAAGTAATGGGAGATTTTAGTGACTGGCGTGAGAAGATGTTGCGCAAGGAGTTGATTGCGTCATTCCGAAAAAAGTATCCGGTAAACATTAACATGAAGGCGCTTAACGCTGCTTTGTCGTTACCCTGACGGCATTCAAGCCAACAGATCAGATACAGATATAATGCTCACAATACATCACGATAAATTGCCGATGAAGGTGGAACAGATACTCTCCCGGATTATGCTTTTTCTCACCACCCTTTGCCTAATGTCTACCATAGCTCAGGCTCAGCCGACGGCGGCTGAGATTCTCGCCGGCAAAGGCCCGGCTACCGGAGAGACAGGCTCATCTGATAAAACGGTTATCGAAGGTATTGCAGCTGTTGTTGGAGACAGAATCATTTTGTTGAGCGACGTCTTTCAGCGAGCTGCCCTTCTAAGAGAGAGCGCACAAAGAGTCGGTTTGACTCAAGATCAACTTCTCAAGGAAGTTCTGAACGAGTTGATCTACACAAATCTCCTGCTCGTAAAAGCCGAGGAAGACAGCGTTACTGTTTCAGACGACCTCGTCGAGGCACAGGCGGAACAGTATGTCGATCGACTGATACGACAGGCCGGTTCCGAGATGGCACTTGAAATGGCAGTCGGCAAGTCAATGCTTGAAATTCAGTCCGAAGCTCGATCGATTGTCCGTGAACAATTGCTTGTTCAGATTCTACAGCAGCGACGTTTTGCCGACCTGAAAGTGACCGAACGCGATCTTGATGAGTTCTATCGGCTGTACAAGGATTCCCTTCCCGATATCCCTGAGCACGTTGAGATAGCTCATATCTACATTGCCGAAGAACCGAGCGAGGAAGTGCGAAGAAATACAGTAGAGCTTGCCGCTTCGATTATCGATTCAATCAGGAATGGTGGTGATTTTGTGGAGTTCGTTCGGCGTTATTCAACCGATCCCGGATCAGCAGTGCAAGGGGGTGAGCTTGGTTGGTCAAAAAGAGGAAAGTTTGTGCCCGAATACGAAGAGGCGGCCTGGAAGCTTGGGATCAACGAGATTTCCCCGCCAACCGAATCGAAATTTGGCCTTCATATCATCCAACTCCTCGACAAACGAAACGATGAGATGCGCACGCGCCATATCCTGATTCCGCTGGAAGCCGGAGAGAAGGAACGCCAAGCCCTGCTCGATAGACTCAACTCAATTCGAGAACGTGCTCTCGGTGGCGAAAGTTTTGCAGCCCTTGCTGGGGAGTACAGCCAGGACGAAGAATCAAAGTTCCAGGGTGGACTCCTTGCAAAAGCACCAACGACTCAGATGGGGGCTTACAGTTGGATCCTTGACTCGTTAGAGATCGGCGAGATCACCGAGCCTCGTCCTTTTGCGATATCTCCTACCGAATCGGGCTATCACATTATCAAGCTGGTTCGTGTTATCCCTCCTCATTCTCTCGATCCTGTTGAGGACCGTGAACTCTTGGAGCAACAGGCAAAGAACTGGAAGCAACAAAATGAACTGCTGGCCTGGATTGAGGAATTGCAGGAGGAAATCTACTGGGAAGTGAAAGATCGCTTCGGAAAGTAAGTGTTTTCCAAACTCAATTTTGTCAAGGGGATGACCGACAGCACTTGCCACAACCCTTTTGCCAATATGCGCAGCCTGATATCAGATCCGACAATACTTCCTAAGACTGAATACGCTGAACGAAAGCTTGAGAACGGTCTGCACCTTATCTGCCATGCCGATCCTTCTTCCCCCATTGTCACGCTTGACCTGATCTATCATGTCGGTTCCCGTTTTGAAGAGCCGGGGAAAACCGGTTATGCCCATCTTCTTGAACACCTGATGTTCGATGGTTCTCCACATTTGAAGCGGGGTGAGTACGATCGATACTGTACGATGGTTGGAGGTGAGAACAACGCATGGACGTCCTCCGATCTGACAAACTACTGGATAGCGCTTCCGACAGAACATCTTGAGTTGGGTCTTTGGCTTGAATCAGATCGTATGGAAGGATTTGGTGTAACGCAGGAATCCCTTGAAACGCAGAAGAAGGTTGTTATTGCCGAGAAACGACAGGTAATAGATAACGTTCCCTACGGAAATGCCGGATCGGTAATACGTGAGTTGATGTTTGCTTCCGGACATCCATATCGTCACGAACCGATAGGTGCAATTGAGGATATCAGACAGGCCAGGCTCGATGACTTGCGTCATTTCTTTGACCGATACTACGTACCTGAGAATGCCGTTCTGGTTATTGCAGGCAATCTCACGGCAGAAGAGACGCTTGATCGAACAGAGGAGTACTTCGGCGATATAGAAAGGACCTCCTCGCGGGAAAACTTCATAACCCCCTCTCCTGACTCTAAACGAACCGGGAAACGGCAGCGGGTTGTCGATCCCATCACACCGCTTAACGCCACCTTCGTAGGATGGCACGTTCCAGGCTCCGAATCCCATGACCTATACGCACTTGAGCTTCTCGGGATAATTCTTGGGAGTGGAGATAGCTCCCGATTCAGATTAGCCCTTGAGTATGATCCACTTATCGCCTCGGAAGCATCGGCATTTATCGATGAAGGAGAGCTTGGCTCGATATTCTGTGCGTATGCCATTGCACAGAACAATCGAATTTCACCACATCAACTGGAGGAGAGTATCCTTTGTGAAATCCGGAGAGTTACGATTGAAGGAATTACTGAGCGCGAATTGACAAAAGTGAAAAACAGGAAGACCACTTCTATTGCCCAAAGCCTTCTTTCAATATCGGAACGAGCAGAGCGCATTGCACGGCATACCGCACTCTTTAATGATCCTTCTCTTGCCTGGAATGAGGCAGATCTGTATGAGCAAATCACAGTTGATGACATCATCTCCGTTGCAGAAAACTATCTTTGTGCTGTTGAACCGGTAGTTGTAGAGTTTATAGAGTTAAAAAGTTGAGGGGTTGAGGGTCAAAGAGTCGAGAGTCGAAGGGTGTTCAAAAAACTGTGTCACTGTGTCATAGATAATTGTTCATCTTCATTAAACTATGACACAGCAAATGGAACAGAAAAACAAGAAGAATCACAAAG
>JAGWAZ010000048.1:0-423 GCA_021296135.1 Chlorobiota bacterium
TATTTTACATATCCTAGTGGTATGTTAAGAAGCTTCGATAGGGGAGATACGTGGGAGGTAAACGATCCTCTCGATCCTATTGATTTTGGTTATCCGTGTATCATAGATGAAAACAACATCTTTGCGTTGGGGGGGAGGGGGGGAGGATTTTTTATTAGTAAAAACAGATTATAGGGAATCCTATATCGATACCTTATATCGTTTAGATTTTGTTCCAAGCAAAATATATTTTTATGATGATCGACTCGGTTTCGTTATCGGGGAAGAGGGCAATATCTTAAGAACAACGAACGGAGGAGGTACGGTCGGCATCGATGAGGGGGGAGAACTAAAAAAAAACATTAAGGTCTTTCCAAACCCTGTGAAAGGTCTACTGCGCATAGAGGTTCCGGATGGGTTGGTAATTAAAGATACGGAACTGTT
>JAGWAZ010000048.1:472-19527 GCA_021296135.1 Chlorobiota bacterium
GTATGTACTACGGATTAACACCTCTGAAGGGGTATTCACAGAGAAGGTGGTGGTTGAGTAAAGAGGATACGTCGGGCAGCATTTATCGATGAGATAGCCCAGCCCTTTACGTATAGCCCAGCCGTGAACGGCTGGGGGGATGTTTCTCTTCCCGGCTCAATCCCATCTGCTACCATCAATGTCTGGATCTCCTCGACTTCAACGGACTGCTATACCGTAACCCATTCTATCAGGTCAAAACACGGGTTGTCCGAAGAGTATTTGCAGAAACAACCGAAATCTTCCCCTATTCTCATGGAGTTTGCGTAAGTCCTATTCTACCTACTTCCCTTATCTAAACTCAGTCTGAATCTTTCTCTTACAAAAAAATGCAGGGGAGAAAGTCCTTTTGAGTCCGCGTTCCCTTGTCACGTTTTCTGACTTGAAGTATTTTCGCGCTGTCAATTTGCGAATGACTAAGTTCGTAAAACGACCTGGAGTTGCTTTCATAAAGATTAGATTTTCAGACTGCTTGGAGATGCAGTTTTGATGAAGCATTTCTGGCAGAAGATGATATACATGACGAGGATTTTGCTGTATAGACTGAAGATTGGTACCTCTTGGCTAAAAAGCAACATCAGGTATAGTTGATCGACCAAAATCAGGCACTTGTCAGAAGGTCTTTACACGTAATGCCTCAAATTTTTCCACGCAGCGCGAACGCTACAGCACGTGCAAGCATACTCGGATCACTGCTGCTTATCGGTGGCTTTCTCTTCTTCCTCGATTCCTTCAATCGATCGAACTACCAAACAAACCAAAGCCTGGAAATCGTGCAGCCGGTGATGTTTGAGCATACCCGTCACGTCGCGGGCAATGGTCTCGATTGTCGATACTGTCACACTTCGGTTGAAGAGTCACACTTTGCCGGAATTCCTCCGGTAGAGACCTGTATGACCTGTCACTCGCAGATTTTGAAGGGCGCTCCAATTCTGCAGCCTGTCCGTAACAGCTATGAAATGGGTGCACCGCTCGAATGGGTACGGGTACATGATCTCGGTGACTTTGTCTACTTCAACCATAGTATCCATATCGCCAAAGGCATGGCATGCGTGACATGCCATGGACATGTTGATGAGATGGCGTTGATGTGGCAGGAAAACACGTTGCAGATGCAGTGGTGTCTCGACTGCCATCGCGCTCCTGAAAAATATATCCGACCAAGGGAGCATGTCTTCGATCTCGACTGGGAACCGGAAGGAGACCAGATTGCAATGGGAGACAGTCTCGTTGAAGCCTACAACATTAATGTAGGGCAACTTACCAACTGTTCAATCTGCCACCGTTAGTCATGGAACGAGCTATAGAACGCCATACTGATTCCCGTAATCAACCAGGCAGAACTTCAGCTAAGGGGAGAATACGTACACACGAATCTGAGATGTCCCGGGTGAACGACAAGGATACAGCAATCAACCTGCCGGTTCTCGATAAGCAAGAGGAGAACAGCGGTGACCAGTTCTGGAGAAGTTACGATCAGCTCGCTAACTCTCCGAGATACCGTGACATCGTTGACCACGAGTTTCAGGAAGGGGCAGACACCCCACCAACAGAAGTCGATCGACGCAACTTCATGAAAGTGATGGGGGCTTCCTTCGCTTTGGCAGGCATCAGCGCCTGCGTCAGACAGCCGGAGGAGAAGATTATCCCTTACGTCAAACAACCGGAAGAGGTTGTTCCGGGTAAACCCCTCTTCTATGCGACAGCTCTGACCCATGGCGGCTTCGCAAACGGGGTTATCGTTGAGAGTCATGAGGGGCGTCCAACACGGGTCGATGGCAATATCATGCATCCGGCAAACCTGGGATCCAGCGATGTTTTCATGCAGGCTGAGATTCTTCAGTTGTACGATCCTGACCGCTCAAAGACTGTAACGCAGAACGCAGCCATAGGCAGTTGGGAGGCCTTTACAACGGTCATTGGTGATCAGCTCGCCGCTTCCGGGGATGGCAAGGGTCTCAGACTCCTGACCGGGGCCACCTCTTCTCCGACGTTGATCCAACAGATCAACGATTTTCTTGCAAAGTATCCGCAGGCACAGTGGCACACGTATGAACCAACGCCGATCGCTTCTGGTGAAAAGATCGCTCAGTATGATTTCAGCAAAGCTGATGTTATTGTAGTGCTCGATTGCGATCTGTTTACCAATCTTCCCGGAAGTCTCCGCTATGCTCGTGACTTTGCCTCGCGACGGAACCCAGAGACAAATGACGAGAAGATGAATCGACTTTACGTCGCTGAAGCAGCACCGACAGGTACCGGAAGTATTGCCGACCATCGAATGGCAGTTCGCTCTACCGATATATGGAAAATTGCCTCGGCAATAGCCAAAGGAGTAGGAGGGGACGGAAGCGCCAGCGGTCAGGTACCTGAGACGGCAGCAAATACCGTTGAGGCAATCATTGATGATCTGAAGAAGCATAACGGAAAGGCCGTTGTTGTTGCCGGAGAGACTCAGCCTCACGCAGTCCATAAGATTGTTGAGTCGATCAACAACGCAATTGGCGCCGTTGGATCAACCGTTGAGTATATCGACTCCCCTCTTGCATACAAGGGAGATCCTTTTGAGTCACTGAGAGAACTAACAGTCGATATCAAGAACGAGGAAGTAGAGACGCTTATCGTTATTGGTTGCAATCCGGTCTATGATGCTCCGGTCGATCTGGATTTCGTTGAGGCGTTCAAGACAGTCCCGAATCGTGTACATCACGGTCTCTATCATGATGAGACGGCGTATTATTCCCAGTTCCATGTTCCTGCCACTCATCCGTTTGAAGGTTGGAGCGATGGTGTTGCATACGATGGAACTGTTTCGATTGTGCAACCGCTGATTGCGCCTCTCTACGGTCCATGTCGCTCCTCTCATCAGATGATTGCATTCCTCAATGGCAACTCCACTGCCAAGGATTATGACCTGATCCAAACATATTGGAGCGATAAACTTCCCGGCGACTTCGAGAAAAGTTGGCGCAAGGCGCTTCATGATGGGATTCTTAAAGATTTCTCAGTCTCGGTCGCAGAAACCGCTCTCCCTCCAACTCCAGTATCCGGAGAGACCGATGAAGATGAAGTGTCAACTCCGACCCAGCCTGAGGAAACGGAGTCCGGAGAGAGGTCTGACGGTCTGCCGGAGGAACTTGCCGGACTTGAGGTAAACTTCCGCGCCGATCCCTGTATCTGGGATGGTCGTTATAGCAACAACGGCTGGCTTCAGGAGTGCCCGAAACCGATTACCAAGCTTGTCTGGGATAACGCTGTCCTTATGAGTAAGAAGACAGCAGATGATAATAGCCTTGAGAATGGCGACGTTGTTGAACTTGAGCTGAATGGCCGCACGGTTCAGGGGCCAGTCTGGATCATGCCGGGTCATGCCGAGAGATCAGTGACGGTTCATTTTGGGTATGGTCGGGAGCGGACAGGGCGAGTTGGGAAGGGAGCAGGGTTTAACGCATATGCTTTGCGTGAGAGTGGAACGCCCTGGTTCAGCATAGGGATGAAACTCAACCACACCCGTCATCATCACCAACTTGTCTCAACACAGGATCACAGTTCGCTTGAAGGCCGGAACTACTATCGTGACGTACAGCTGAGCCAGTTCCTGAACAATCCTGAAGTGATTGAAGAGATGGAGCACGTTCATACCGACAAGCTCTCCTTCTACAGATCATCTAAGTGGGACTACAGTAAGGGATATGCCTGGGCAATGACGATAGACCTGAGCGCCTGTATCGGTTGCAATGCCTGTCTAATCGCCTGTCAGAGCGAAAACAACATTCCCGTTGTTGGTAAGGGTCAGGTTGCAGTCGGTCGTGAGTTACACTGGATTCGTATCGATCGATATTTCAAGGGTGACCCGGATGACCCCAATCCGCCAATCGTCCATCAGCCTGTTCCCTGTCAACAATGTGAGCAGGCGCCGTGTGAAGTTGTCTGCCCCGTTGCAGCCACCGTTCACAGCGCAGAGGGCCTCAACGACATGGTCTATAACAGATGTATCGGGACGCGTTATTGCTCAAACAACTGCCCGTATAAAGTCCGCAGGTTCAACTTCCTTCAGTATGCCGATGAGGATACCGAACAGTTCCGTCTGATGCGGAACCCAGACGTCTCGGTACGAACGCGCGGTGTAATGGAGAAGTGTACGTATTGCGTACAGCGCATCAACAGCGCACGTATCAAGGCAAAGATCGAGAATCGTTCGATTCAGGATGGTGAGATTATCACGGCCTGTCAACATGCCTGCCCAACTCAGGCAATCGTCTTCGGTGACCAGAACGATAAGGAGAGTCGCGTATCGAAGATGAAAGAGAGCAAACGGAACTATGGTATGCTCAACGAGTTGAACACAATACCAAGAACGACGTATCTGGCACGACTGACAAATCCACAGGAGAGTCTCGTTGAGGTGCACGATCATCAAGACGAGCATCATTGAGGGATCGGCTAATAGAACTTAGTTCTTAAAGCTGAGGTAGTAGAATATCTCCTTGATGAAATACTAAGCCCTAAACACGATAAACTGACGAAGCGTAAATCGATATCAAGATGGCCGATAGATCGCATATCAAAGGAAGTCTCGATGCTGGCTCTGGCTCCAGTTCCGGCAAGTTGACGCCTTCCTATCTCGATCCCGACTACAGGGTTTTTGGAGATGGGATGACCTATAAGTCAGTGACTGACAAGGTCACCGATATCGTTCTGAAGCTGAAGACCTCCAAGGGCTGGTGGCTCGGATTCGGAATATCCTTCATGGCTCTTCAGGTTCTGGTCATCAGCATTATCTATCTTCTTATTAAAGGTCCTGGTATCTGGGGTGTGAACAACCCGTCGATGTGGGGCTTTGCGATTATCAACTTCGTCTGGTGGATCGGTATTGGTCATGCCGGAACGCTTATCTCGGCTATCCTCTTGCTTGTACAGCAGGATTGGCGCACCTCTATTAACCGTTTTGCCGAGGCAATGACGGTATTTGCTGTGATGTGTGCCGGTCTCTTCCCTCTTCTCCATGTTGGTCGTCCCTGGCTTGCTTACTGGATGCTCCCCTATCCAAGCACAATGGGGATATGGCCGCAGTTCCGTAGTCCACTCCTCTGGGACGTTTTTGCGATCTCGACATACCTGACCGTTTCGGTACTCTTCTGGTATCTCGGACTTGTACCTGATCTAGCCACGCTGCGCGATCGCGCTGTAAAGAAAGCCAAGAAGGTTATATATGGATTCCTTGCCCTCGGCTGGCGTGGTTCGGCAAAACATTGGGATCGCTTCACGACGGCATATCTGATCCTTGCCGGACTCTCAACTCCTCTGGTTCTTTCGGTTCACTCAATCGTTTCACTCGACTTTGCCGTATCGAACCTGCCCGGATGGCATACAACGATCTTCCCACCCTACTTCGTTGCCGGCGCTGTTTACTCCGGATTTGCAATGGTATTGACCGTGATGATTCCTGTACGGCACGTTTTCGGTCTACACGATATTCTGACCCTTCGACACCTCAACAACATGTCGAAGGTAATGTTGGCAATGGGACTGGTCGTTGCCTACGGCTATGCTATGGAGGCATTCTTTGCCTTCTATAGTGGCGGACAGTATGAGATACAGGCATTCCAAAATAGAGTGTTCGGTCCGTATGGCTGGAGCTACTGGGCGCTGATTCTCTGCAACGTCGCTATTCCGCAGTTGCTCTGGTTCCGTCGATTCCGGGTAACGCTGGTGCCGCTCTGGATGATCTCGAACATTATTAACATTGGCATGTGGCTGGAGCGATATGTCATTGTCATCACGCTTACACGCGACTTCATGACCTCATCATGGGGCTACTATGTCCCAACCATTTGGGACTGGAGTCTTTATCTCGGAACGTTTGGTCTCTTCTTTACCTGTACGTTCCTCTTCATCCGGTTCCTGCCGATGATTAACGTCTTCGAGATGCGAGAGTTGATCCACCATGTCAAACATCATGAGCACCATGATAAGGCCGGTCACGGGACTGAAGTTGAGGTATCGCACTAAAGGATTTGGACTCAAGGACAAAGGAATGATAGAAATTCGATAACGAGAATGAGTCACGAACAGGAAACACACCGACCCGAATCCTATGGCATGATTGCCGAGTTTGACTCGCCGGAGACGTTGATGGCTGCGGCTGAGAAGACACGAGATGCCGGGTACTCAAGGATCGATGCTTACTCCTCTTTCCCGATCGAAGGGATGGTCGAAGCGCTCGGACAGAAACGGACAGGTCTGCCGAAGCTAATTCTCCTTTTCGGGTTTATAGGAATGTGTACAGGTCTCTTCTTACAGGGTTGGACGGCAGCATCCAATCTCGGCATCACAATCGGGCCTTATATGTTCTATGGATATTCGATGAATATTGGTGGGCGTCCGATGCTCAGCTTCCCAAACTTTATACCGGTCACATTCGAGTTGACAATTCTCTTTTCGGCCTTGGCGGCTTTCTTTGGAACATTCATTTTGAGCAAACTGCCAATGCCCTACCACCCCCTCTTCAACTCGGAACGGTTCAGTCTTGCAAGTCAGGATAAATTTTTCCTCTGCATCGAGGCCCGCGATCCGCAGTATGAGAAAGGCAAAACAGAGGAGTTCCTTGAGGGCTTGAATCCGGATTCAATTGAGGAAATTGGACATTGAACCGGAAGCTCAGGTGAGTAACGACAGAACTATAACGATGAGAACTTTTTGTAGAACAATAGCCCGTGTCTTTATACCCGGCACATTAATGATCGTAACGCTCCTTGTTTCCGGTTGCCGGTCTGAGTTGTATGATCAGGAGTATGGAGAACCGCTCGAGCAAAGTGACTTCTATCCGGATAAACGGATGTCACGTCCACTCGTTGAGGGGACTGTTCCGACAAGCAACTGGATTGAAGATAGTCGCGATCATCTAAAGGAAAACGACCTGATGTATACGGGGCTGAACTCCTCCGGTCAACATGCCCAAGTCTTCCCGATGAAGGTGACCGAAGAGGTTATGCTTCGCGGGCAGGAACGTTACGATATCTTCTGTTCTCCATGCCATGGATATACAGGCGAGGGGGACGGGGTTATTATCCAGCGGAGCAGGGGTGGAAGTGGGTTCAACACGCCTCCTTCATTTATAGAAGCCCGACTGGTTTCTTCTCCTCCCGGTTATTACTTCGACGTGATAACCAATGGATTCGGCCAAATGTACAGCTATGCGAGCCGGATAAAGCCTGAAGACCGCTGGGCAATTACTGCCTATATACGGGCGCTTCAGGAAAGTGCCGGCAGATCTCCAGCCACAACCACTCAGCCGACAGAAGTAACAGCTAACGATAAGGCTACGTCATCCGCGAGGAGACAAACGACACAACAGCGAACATTACCTGAGCTTAGTATAGAGTGAGCATGAACCGCAGCAGCACAGAACTTCGAGCCAAATATGCAGCGATGAGCAGAACCGCCATGATCGCCGGCCTCATCGGTGTGATCGGTCTGGTGGTTGGATGGATTGTGGAGGCAGATAAATTCTACCAATCCTACATCTTTGGTTACGCATACTGGATTACGATCACGCTCGGCATGATCGGCTGGATGCTCCTGCACAACATGACCGCAGGCAAGTGGGGCTTCACAATCCGTCGCTTTCTTCAGGCCGGAACGTTCAACGGAGGCTTCCTCACACCGCTCCTGCTGATGGCAGTATTGATCATCCCGATTATCATTGGTTCAGGTGAGTTGTACGATAAGTGGATGGGCGCACACGATGGGGATCATGTCCTTGAGAACAAAACCTTCTACCTGAACGAGCCATTCTGGTACGCACGGATGGTCTTCTACTTCCTCTTCTGGATTTTCCTGACGATGACGTTGAAACGGCTGCTTAACAGAGAGGAACGGACGCTCGACACCAGCTTTTCAAACATGCGGACGATTCAGCGTCTGAGTGGTGGCGGACTCGTTCTCTTCCTCCTCACCGTCAACTTTTCGATGACTGACTGGATGATGTCGCTTGAGCCGCACTGGTTCTCGACGATCTATGGCGTTATCCTGTTGATCGGCGGTGTAATCAGCGCCATCGCTCTCTGTATTGTCATGACGGTTTCGAGCTCAAAGTATGCCCCATTCTCGAAGTATCTCGACACAAAGACGTATCACGATCTTGGCAACCTGATGTTTGCCCTGACTGTTTTCTGGGCGTATGTCTCCTTCTCACAGTACATCATCATCTGGTCGGCTAACCTCGCGGAAGAGGCCGGATGGTATCTAAAACGGACTGAAGGAATCAACGAGTACATCGGATATGGCTTGCTGGTATTCCATTTCATCTTCCCATTCCTTGTCCTGATTCAAAGGAAGTGGAAGCGCGATCCGAACCGACTGAAACGTATGGCCATCTACATTCTGGCCGTTCATTTCATCGATATATTCTGGCAGATCAAGCCTGCATTCCAGAGAGTTGGGGAAGCTTCGGGACTGAACATCCACTGGCTCGACTTTGCAGCAGTGCTCGGTATCGGTGGTCTTTGGCTATGGCTTTTCCTCGGTGGTCTTGCAAACATGAAAGAACCATTGCTTCCGGCTCACGATCCTCGAATGAAAGGGGCAAAACCTATAGCTGATGAAGACCTGGCAACTGTTAACGCTTAACTGCCTCAGATTGAACTATGAAATACGAACAGCATAAAGTCTACGGAGACGATCACGGGAGATCAGGAGGCACAGGCTCCTCACATATCCCTGACAGTCATATGTACGATCATCACGATTATGAAGAGCTTGATTTTCGGGCAATCCTTCAGTTCGTGATAGGTTTGATAGCTATCGTTGCTGTTTCCTATGTCTCGATGTACGGTATGCTGAAAATTTTTGAGGCAAACTATGAGACCAGCGATCCTCCTCTGTCGCCGGTAGCCGTCTCAGGCTGGAACAATCCTGGACTTGAAGTGCAGCAGGCTCCTCACGTTGATCTGATTACCTATCAGGAAAAGGTTGACTCAGTCCTGGAAGGAAAAGGTGCCGGATCAGTGTCAGTGGAAGAGGCGATGAAGGCAGTTGTAGAAGAAGGTTTGCCGTATCAGGAAAAGTCCCAAGACTCTTCGCCACCTGCCGAGGATGGGGATGATGAGTCTTCAGAAGTTTCTACCCCAACCGATGAGTAACAGAGGAAGTCATGTATAGAGCATTGAGGTTCTGACGTTCGCGTTCATTATTGCTGAGGAACCGGTGAGGCTATGATGTTTTTGATAAGGGATAGAGGCATAAAGAGCTATCGAAGTTGGTGCGTTGTATCGTTTTTCGTTATCCACTTTTTTGCGGGAACCGACGCGCACGCGCAACCAGATCGCATGCTCGATACGCTGACGAAGAATGTCAAGGTCGAGCAGAGGCTTGATAATCAGATTGATCTGAACCTTCAGTTCACGGACGACAAGGGTGAACTGGTAAGATTGGGAGAGTTCTTTGGAAAAGAGAAGCCTGTAGTCCTGAACCTTGTCTACTATGGCTGCCCAATGCTTTGTGGTCAGATCCTTAACGGCACTGTGAAGGGTCTGAAAGAGACCGATCTTGAGATTGGAGAAGATTACGACGTTGTCTCGATCAGCTTCGACCACACCGAAACAGTGGACGTAGCCGCGAAGAAGAAACGGACGTTTGTTCGGCTCTTCCATCACGATAAGGCCGAGGAGAGCTGGCAGTTTCTTACAAGTGACAGCGCATCGGTTGCACGATTGGCAGAGCAGGTCGGGTTCACGTACTTTCGGGATGATGAGACAGGTCAATATGCCCATTCAGCGACCATAATGATCCTGACTCCCGAAGGAAAGATCTCCCGGTACTTGTTCGGAATCGAGTACAACCCGCAAGACCTGCAACTGGGACTTGTTGAGGCATCTGATAATAAGATCGGTTCGCTGGCAGATCAGGTTCTCCTTCTCTGCTTTCAGTATAACCCGACAACAGGCAAATATGGCTTTGCCATCACAACGACACTGAAAATTGCAGGTTCGCTTACCTTGCTGATACTGGTCGGCTTTATTGTCCGATCGATCATGAAGGACAAGAGAGATAACAAAGCAGATACTATAGGCATTGAAGGAAGAGGCCTGGTTGACAATTAAGAAATCGAGACAACGGTAGAATTTGATCTGGCTTTACCATTTGGTTCAGACAGTACGTGTGAACCGATAGAGGAACATGACATCGGTCAGTCTTTTTCATCAGGAAGTGAGATAGTTTATACCGCACCATTTCCAGTTCATTATTCTATAGAGGCAGATAATTCTATGATCAAAGACTCATCAACACATGATTTGCATGCGCAAGACCACGAAGAGATATCCGTTCATGAGGGATTTGATGAGGAGAAGTTTGTGCCGAAAGGAGCGATAGCCTTCTTTGGTCTGCTTGTTCTTTTCATCACTGTATCGTGGTTCATTATGTACTTCGATCTGTTGAGGAGATGGTGAGATATGGATAAACATGAGAAACGGGTCATCTTCGCATCGATCGGTTTGATGGCATTCTTTTTCCTTGCCGTCATTCTTGCAGTCTCGGGATTAGGTATTACAGTTCCTGATTGCATTACCGACAGAGAACCCTTCACAGAGCCGGAAGTGATTCAGTTGGACGAGACACATTACGAAGTCCACAGCATCGCACGCATGTGGACATTCGACCCACCTGTTATCGAGATTCCAGCCGGAGCAACGCTTGACATCTTTCTGACATCGGCAGATGTTGTCCACGGGTTCCAGATTGAAAGCCGCGCAGTCAACATGATGGCGGTCCCGGGACAAGTCACCAAGATGTCCGCAAAGTTCGACAAGGTCGGTAAGTACAGTATTGTCTGTCACGAGTACTGCGGCGTGAACCACCACTCGATGGAGGGTGTTATTCACGTTCGTCCTGTTGAAGACATGCCAGCACGCGAAGTTTCGAAGGCCGGATCGCCTGCCTCTAATGCGACCGAGGGAGGTGCCAAGTTATGAACCTGCGCGAAGTAGCTATGGAGCTTGACCCGAAGCTGAAGCGTCTCACGCTGATTCAGCTTGCTGTGCCGGTCACGTTGTTGATTGTGGGCATCGGTGGAGGCCTCCTGCAGGCTTTGATGCGGGCCGGGGTAATCCAGGCTGATTCAGCACTCGGTCTCGGGTACTATCAGGGTTTGACCCTACATGGAATAATCAACGCAATTGTTTTTACGACGTTCTTTGCCATAGCCTTTGGCAATGCACTGGTCTCATACGCTTTGAAGGCCAGATTGAACATGAAGGTTGCCTGGATTTCCAACATCCTGATGCTTGTTGGAACTCTGATGGTCGCTATCATGGTCTTCGCCGGAGAGGCATCGGTTCTCTACACGTTCTATCCACCACTCAAGGCACATCCGGTCTTTTATGCCGGTCTGGCACTCTTTGTTGTTGGTAGCTGGGTGGCTTTCTGGAACTGGATACCGGTGTATATGCGGTGGCGACGGGAGAACCCCGCAGAGAAAGTGCCGATGGCAGTGGTAGGAATCTTTGCCACGTTCATCATCTGGCAAATCTGTACAATCCCGGTTGCCTATGAAGTTCTCGTTCTGCTTCTCCCCTGGTCGCTTGGGTGGACAAACGAGATTAACATAGAATTGACGCGGACACTCTTCTGGTTCTTCGGACATCCGCTGGTCTACTTCTGGTTGTTGCCCGCGTACGTGATGTATTACACGATGCTTCCGAAGCTTGCGGGGGGAAAACTCTACTCCGATCTGGCAGGACGCGTTGTCTTTATGCTCTTTATCATTTTTTCAATTCCGGTTGGTGCACACCACCAGTTTACAGAGCCGGGCATCGGTTCTGACTGGAAACTGTTGCACGCGTTTCTGACGTTCGGTGTGGCAATTCCAAGTCTTATCACGGCCTTTACAATTGCCGCGTCACTGGAGTACGCAGGACGCAAGAGAGGGGGAAAAGGACTGTTCGGATGGTTCCGGACTCTCCCCTACTTGGATGGGGATCGCTACCTCTTCCCCTATCTCTTTGTCGGCCTCATCATCTTCATTGTCGGTGGAAGCACAGGCATCATCAATGCCTCGTATAACATGAACCTTATTGTTCATAACACATCCTGGATTCCGGGACACTTCCACTTGACAGTCGCCGGTCCGGTATTTCTCGGCTTTATCGGCATGAGCCTTTACATGGTCGAGAAAATGACCGGCAAGGAAGTAAAGCTGAAGAAGCTGGCAGTGACTGTTCCCTATATGTGGCTCGTCGGCCTGTTCATCTTTTCTTTCGGAATGATGCGCGGCGGACTTCATGGCGAACCGCGGCGGACTAATATGGGAATGACCTATCTCAACCCGGACAGTCCGCTCTATCGACCTGAATGGGAATTTTATGTGCTGTTGACGGTAATCGGAGGGGTTATCCTCTTCCTGGCAATGATTGTCTACTTTGCCGTCTTTTTCCAGACGCTCTTTGGAGAGAAGACAACAGAGGAGAAACTGGTCTTTCCTCTCTCAGAGTCGTATCACGATGAGAGAGCCGGGGTCTTTGCGAACTTCAAGCCCTGGGTGATCGGAGCAATTGTTCTGATTCTCCTCTCATACATACCGGTCTTCATTGATGTGAGTCGTAGCACGTCGTCCGGCGCACCGGCATACAACCCACATCTGCCCGTTCCCGAGAATCAGATTTCGGGAGGATCGACAGAGGAACGAGTAACCGAGAGTGACGGGACGGCGTCAGACAAAGAGAAAAACGATGGAGAGACCAGTGAAGACGGGGAGTAACAGCAGGGCTCAATGCTGAGTATCAGGAGAGCTATGCCAATGAAAGTGTTATTTATCAGTCTCCTTTGCATGCTCACTCTCGGTTCCTGCCGGAAGGATGACATCGTCGCAGTTGGCAGAACGTTCTCGTTGCTGAACCAGGAGAATAAGGACGTGCGGTTCCCGGATGACTTCCGAGGGAAGCCAATGGTCGTCAGTTTTCTTTACACAAACTGCCCGACTGTCTGTGTTGTAACGACACACCGGATGGCATTGCTCAGAACCGAGCTTGGGGATCGGGACGACGTTATGTTTGTCTCGATCTCCCTCGATCCTCGCCGGGATCGACCAGGCGTGCTAAACGACTTTGCACGGCTCAGAGGGATCGACACAGAGAGCTGGCAGTTTCTGACCGGTTCGATCGGAACAATTGACTCACTGTGCGAGGGAATGAACGTATACGCACAGAGGAGCTTTATTGAAAAGAACGAAAATGGAACCGAGTACTACACGATTGACCACAGCGACGTGATTGCAATCGTTGACCGGAATGGAGTGATTCGAGAACGGTACACCGGAACTGAACTTGATGTAGAGAAAGCAGTAGCGGAAATCAATGAGCTTCTGTAAAAATTTGGGCCTCAGACTTGTTTCACTCCTCCTTTTTCTTATCGTTGCCGGCTGTTCCGAGGAGAAAGCCGGCCCGAACAAAGGGGATAAGAGCAGAGGAGATGATGCACCTGCGAGAGTCTGCAAGGGCGGCTCCGTAGTGATTGAAGATCTTTGGCTTACACCTGGTCCGGTTGAGGGAACAAGCGGAGGCTACGCAACAGTTCGAATTGAATCCGGTGAGAGCGATTCCCTGTTAGCAGTAGCATGTGATATCGCTGAACGAGTTGAATTGCATGAAATGCAATCAGAGAATGGAGAGACCGTAATGCAGAAAATTACCACTCCCCTTTATCTGAGCAAAAGCGACCCGATTGTTCTGGAGCCCGGAGGGAAGCATATCATGCTGATCGACCTGAAGAAGGAGCTTCAGATTGGTAAGAACATAGACCTGAGTTTTCGATGGTCGAGTGGTGAGAGGACAACCTGCCCCGGGGTAGTCTCGAACGCTCCGCCTGAGAAGTACCTAAGAGGGTCTGAGATATACATCTCTTATTGCGCTGCGTGTCATGGCCAGGCCGGAGAAGGACAAGGGAATATTTACCCTCCTTTGGCCGGTTCGGACTTTTTTGCAGATAAAGAGAAAACAATCTCGGCAATTGTCAACGGATTACATGGCGAGATTACCGTTAACGGTAAAAAGTACAACGGTATTATGAATAAGCTGCCTTCGATCTATGATAATCAGGAGGCGGCCGAGGTCATTAACTTCACGCTGCAACAGTTTGCAGATAGTCTCTGGCAGACAACTAAAGAGGTAGTAGCCAGAATACGAGATTGAGAATAAAGGACGTTAGAAACGATACACAATTCCATGTGGGATTTTCCATTTCTACCTGAACAAGCCTCAACCTTTGCGGGAGAAGTCGACGCTTTCTATTTCGCACTGGTGGGGGTCACTGCATTTTTTACTATCGCCATCTATGCGATGATCTGGGTTTTCTCCGTCCGCTATCGCCGCGGAAAGAAAGCCAATCGATCGAATCCACCAACCCACAACAATTTCCTCGAAGCTGTCTGGATTGTTATTCCGCTCGGGATTGCTCTGGCAATCTTTGGCTGGTCGGCAAAGATCTTCTTCGACCTCAGGACTCCTCCACAGGACGTCATGGAGGTTCATGCCATAGGAAAGCAGTGGATGTGGAAGTTTGTCAACGAAGATGGAAAGTATGAAGTCAACGAGCTTCATGTTCCGGCGGGGCGTGCTGTACAGGTCAAGATGATCTCACAGGATGTCCTTCATGACCTCTACTTCCCTGCCTTTCGCACAAAGCAGGACGTGCTTCCAGGACGATATACGACTCTCTGGTTTGAGGCAACCAAGCCGGGAACGTATCACATGTTCTGTGCCGAGTATTGCGGATTGCTCCATTCAGGGATGATCGGGAAAATTCACGTTCTGAAGCCAGAAGATTACGATACCTGGCTGGCCGATGTTGGCCGCTCGGCTACGGCCTCGGGCGGAGGCTCCGGTAACGCTATCGTTGATGGTGCTCAACTCTTTGAGGAAAAGGTTTGCCATACCTGTCATAAGACGAATCAAGCAGCGATTGCTCCTTCGTTGATTGGTTTATACGGCTCGGAGGAAACCTTGGCTGACGGATCTACGGTTGTGATTGATGATGCCTACATACGGGAGTCGATCATTGACCCGCAGGCAAAAATCGTTGCGGGTTATCAGGCAAACATGCCTACCTATAAAGGGCAGGTGTCCGAAGAGCAAATTGTACAGTTGATCGCCTATATCAAGTCATTGAAATAACGAAACAAGGAATACATTCGGAGTGGAACACATGTCCGGCACAACGACTGCGACGCAAACGGCAACAGCCTCAACAGCGACAATGCCAGCGAAGCATTTCATGAACGCGAAATACGGACTGAAATCATGGCTGCTGACAAGGGACCATAAACGGATTGCCGTTCTTTACCTGATCACTGTCACGGCGATGTTTGCACTTGGCGGCATCTACGCAGCCCTTATTCGGCTCGAACTTCTGACGCCGGGCGGCGACTTCCTCAGCGCGGATGCCTACAACAAGGCATTTTCGGCACACGGGATCATCATGGTCTTCTTCTTTTTGCTCCCCTCAATACCTGCAATCTTCGGGAATTTCCTGATACCAATTCAGGTTGGAGCGAAAGACCTTGCCTTCCCCCGCATCAACTTGCTCAGCTGGTATCTTTATGTTATTGGTGCTGCTCTTGCTCTTATAGCAATCGTTGCCGGTGGTGTTGACACCGGTTGGACATTCTACCCGCCATACAGCTCACAATACTCTCAGAGTCATGTTCTGCTTGCCGGACTTGGCGTATTTATTGCCGGATTCTCTTCAATCCTGACCGGGCTGAACTTTGTAGTAACTATCCATAAGATGCGTGCGCCCGGCATGACTTGGTTCAGGCTCCCGCTCTTTGTCTGGGCGCACTATGCCACGAGCCTGATTATGCTTCTTGGCACACCTGTCGTTGCAATAACAATCCTCCTGCTTGCAGTTGAACGTGTGTTCGGGGTCGGCATCTTTGACCCGGCCATTGGCGGAGATCCGGTGCTCTTTCAGCATCTCTTCTGGTTCTACTCCCACCCTGCCGTCTATATCATGATTCTTCCGGCAATGGGTGTGCAGAGCGAGTTGGTGGCGGCATTTGCCCGAAGACGTGTCTTCGGATATAGCTTCGTGGCATTCTCAAGTCTTGCTATCGCCATTATCGGCTTTGTCGTCTGGGGACACCACATGTTTGTTAGCGGCCAGTCGATGTACGCAGGCCTCGTCTTCTCAATCCTGACGATGCTCGTTGCCATCCCATCGGCGGTGAAGGCGTTCAACTGGGCAATGACGATGTACAAGGGATCGATCTCCTATGAGACCCCGATGCTCTATGCTATCGGATTCCTCGGTCTCTTTGTTATCGGTGGTTTGACAGGTCTGTTCCTCGGAGCAATGGGTCTGGACATCCATTTGCATGATACATACTTCGTTGTTGCTCATTTCCATTACATCATGGTTGGTGGTGCGGTGATGGGCTTCATGGGGGCTCTGCACTTCTATTGGCCGAAGATATCCGGACGAATGTATCCCGATGCCTGGGGACGACTTTCAGCCCTTATTATATTCATTGGATTTAACCTTACGTTCTTCCCTCAGTTCATCGCTGGTTACCTTGGAATGCCAAGGCGCTATTATATGTACGATACTGATTTCCACTTCTGGAATCTTATGTCATCGGCAGGCGCGTCGGTTCTCGCTGTTGGCTACATTATGCCTCTGTTCTATATGGCATGGTCCTGGATATACGGAAAACCTGCCGGACCAAACCCTTGGAACGCAAAGGGACTTGAATGGACAACGCAATCCCCCCCAACAACGTTCAACTTTGATGAGACACCGATCTGGAACGAAGAGGCCTATGACTATGATCCGGAGGAGTCAGAGGCTGAATACGAAAAGGAATTCGGAACGATTAACTAACTAAGGAGCATACTCGTGTCGGAGAGTCACACGCATAGTCATCCGCAAGGACTCGTTCATCATTTCGATGATCTGAAGCAGCAGAACGAAGCAGCTACGCTTGGGATGTGGAGTTTCCTTATTACGGAAATTCTCTTCTTTGGTGGGTTGATTACCGCCTACATCGTCTTCCGAGGTCTGTACCCCGAAGTCTTCCTCCATGCAAGCCATACACTCGACTGGCGACTTGGTGGTGTAAACACGCTTGTGCTGCTCTGTAGCAGTCTTACAATGGCCTTCGCTGTTCATGCTTCTCATGAGGGAAAGCGTGACCTTGCGTTCTGGTACCTGATCCTCACGATCCTCTTTGGTACAGTCTTCCTTGTGGTCAAGTACTTCGAATACAAGTCAAAGGTCGATCACCATCTGATTCCGGGCACCGCAAGCTTTACCTTTACAGAAGGAGGCGTTGATGCCGGAAAGGCTCAAATTTTCTTCTTCCTCTATTTTGCAATGACCGGAGTTCACGCACTTCACATGGTCGTCGGTGTCTGCCTTGTCGGATGGATTGCCCGAAACGTCAAGAAAGAAATGTACACAACTGACTACTATAGTCCGGTGGAAATGACCGGGCTCTATTGGCACTTTGTTGATATCGTCTGGATCTTCCTCTATCCTCTGCTCTATCTGATCGATCTGACAAAAACCGGAGGTGGTGGCGACCACGCTATGGTAAACGTCAAATCACTGATGAAATTCTTTGGTTGACTCTCAATCTTCGTATAGAAGAGCAGACCTGGTGATTTTTTAATTTTGCATTTTTAACTTGCATTGCTACTATGGCTGAAGCACACATCACAAAAAAGAAATACTGGCAGGTCTTTGCAGCCCTGATGATCCTTCTCTTCCTGACAGTATTTGTCGCATATATGCGCATCAATCCCTGGTGGGCCATCATCGTTGCAATGACAATCGCTACCATCAAAGCTCTTCTTGTGATTCTCTACTTCATGCACGTTCGCTACAACAGCAAGCTGACCTGGCTCTTTGTAGTCTCAGGATTCTTCTGGCTCATTATCATGATCGGGATTACGCTCACTGATTACAAGACAAGAGACTGGGAGGCTGCAGGATATACGGAACGTCCGACAACGTACTCATCACCATCACAGGTTCCTGCAAGTATGTACCCACAGAATGAGAAAGGAACTGCCGGGCATGGAGATGAAGGGGACTGATTTGGATGGCTAAGTTCTATTTCGTCGTCCATTGAACATTAAGATCCAAAGCTCTCTATGGTTCTATGTATGCACAGCTCCTTGCGCAGTAATGCGTTACCCTTCGACAGGCTCCCTTTCGACAGGCTCAAGGGGCAGGAGGAGAGCGGCACACAAGGCCGAGCATACGGTCGATTTGGAGACGCAGGTTCTGGTAGTGATTCAAGTGTGCGGTGCTGACAAGGGAGATACCGTGTCGCTTCCTCGGAGTCTGCTTCAGGCCTCTGACAATTATATCTTTTTATAATAACATGAGGTAATGTGGAAAAAGTGCGTATCTATGCAACATGAATCTTAAATTCCTTAGATTTTACTCTATAATTATGTGTAAATTACGGAACCACGGAGCATACAAAGTGCCCGGCGTGGTACTTCGTGGCCCTCTACCTAAGTCTACTCCACCTCAAGCCCCTCTGACATACCGAAAATGCAGAGGTTCATCTACATACTTCTCAACCAAAACCAAGAAAAAACCGCTGGCCAAAGGCTTGGTTACATAGTTGCTCCAAGCCGGAAAACCAAGTTCTTTTATTATCTTAAAATTAAAGGTGAAACGTATGAAACATTGCAAATTTTTCCTGACTTTTCTCAGCAGCTTTTTGCTCTTTCTTTCTATCCATGTTGCCTACACGCAAACGACTCCCGAACAGGAGGAACTTCTACAAGAGGTAGAGGAATACTTAGAGCAGTTTAAAACGGCAAATGATAATTTAGGCTGTGAGTCGATGTTTCTCGGCTGCGTTAACTCTGCTGGAGACGATATTGAGAAATGGGAGATCTGCTATGACGCCTACGTAAAATGCGTAGATGGTCCAGAGAGAAAAATTACTCCCCGAACACCGGAACACGAAACGCTGTTCCACAACCTCGACCAACTCTACGGCG
>JAGWAZ010000049.1 GCA_021296135.1 Chlorobiota bacterium
GAAACGTCGATGCGATGAATGGCCTGGATGTAACGGGCGCAGACCTGACGGTAGGTGGAACGAACTTCACAGTCGATACAACGGGGAACACAAGCATAACAGGAACGCTCGCAGTTGATGGGAACATGAGGCTGGGAGATGACAACACAGCCGATACGGTGACAGTCAACGGCCGACTATTACAGACAGGCACGCAGGAGGTGACGTTCACTGGAAACGTCGATGCGATGAATGGCCTGGATGTAACGGGGAACACAAGCATAACGGACTCGCTCACAGTTGATGGCCCCACAATTCTTGGCAACGGCCAGATAGGCGATAAGGTGATAGTTAATACGCGCGGATCTGTTGACCTGACAATCAGGGAGGATGGCCTCTCTCGTACTTCCTCAACAGATCAATGGTTCGCTATTGACAACTCCGGTACCGGTCACGTTAACGTATTGATCAACGGAGCGACCTCGACTACGAACTCCCGTCTGACCGTCAATGATGGGCACTGGACGTCGCAGGGGACGGCTCCGACTGCTACTGGCGACGGAACTAATCTGGCAGCATCTGTTACGGTTTCCCTGACATCAACCGATGTGGCCGGCATGGTTACGGCAACTAGCGACACAGGAACAGAAACAGGCAACATCACCGTTGATTTCGAGGATGACTATAATACCGATCCGATTGTTGTTGTAACGCCGGGGAATGCTGCTGCTGCTGGCTCCAATTTCTTTGTTGACAATATTACGGTGGGTACGTTTAACATCAACTGTACATCAGATGGTAGTGGTGGTGACCCAAACCCAACCACCTATATCTTCTACTATCATGTTATCGAGAACGACTAAGTAAGAGATGCTATTGTTGTTGAAGGAGAGGCTCGATCCATAGGGGTCGGGCCTCTTGCATTTTTACCGGCATTGTAGTAGCCAGCTCTGGAATAAGCGACCGTTGAGTCGACATTGTCCCAGCCGTGAACGGCTGGGCTATGGGACGGCGTTTACTCCCGAACTGTGGAGTAGCATTCTCTCCCGCACGTTCGTACAACTTGTAGCCCCGGCGTAAACGCCGGGGTTATCAGATTGCTCTCGATGCAATCAGGCCATCGATGGCCTTACCCCTCAATAACCGTGAGCCTGAGTCGAGGCTAAGAGAATCACATCGTCCCAGCCGTAAACGGCTGGGCTATGCATAAGCAGAATAAACTAAAAAACCTAACAGAACGTTGTTGAGCCCTACAGGTTCCATCTCATAATTAACAAGACCATTCAGAACATTTCCATGGTGTTTCTTCGCATGTGTGCATACCTCGTTCCCGTCCTCTTCCTCTGTGCAGTTGCCTGTGCCCAGGAGAATAACCGTAACCTCAGCAACGAAGTACATGCTGTAATCGATACCATCGAGACCGACGCCGGGAGTGATTTCATCGTAGAGATCACCGAGGGGATCGATCCACGATATGAGCCGGTTATCCAACGGCTATTAAAAGATGGTTGGGATGAGTCCTATGTACGTGAACTCTTTGCTGATTCAACAACGGTCTATATCCCAAAGATGGTTGCTATCAAACCGCGTAAAAACATGGACGCGGGCAATCCGTACAGGTGGGTCGATACGGAGGAATCGTCGCAGGCATGTATCGAGTTTATAAACACTCATAATAGTCTGCTGACCTCTGTCGAGAATCAGTATGGCGTTGACAAGGAGGTGATCGCAGCGTTGCTTCGATGCGAGACACAGCATGGAACCGTAACGGGTGACTACCACGTTCTCAGCGTCTATGCCTCTCTGACGTTGATGCAGGAGAGCCGGGCAATTTCAGAGAACATAAAGAATGCGCGGGAAGTGATGAAAGCTGAGGGAAAGAGCACAACGCATATCAACAATGAAATTGCCTATATCAAGCTTCGGTCAGAGAAACGTGGCGGCTGGGCATACAATGAACTGAAGCACCTTCTCCGAATTCACAAGTCCGAAGGCTGGGACGTGCGCGATCTTCATGGTTCCAGGGCAGGTGCATTCGGATGGGCACAGTTTCTCCCGTCCTCATACCGTCGCCTGGCCGTTGATGGAAATAACGATGGGAAGATCGATCTCTACAGCCCGCACGATGCAATTCATTCAGTAGCAAATTACCTCAAACGGAGTGGCTATCGCTCAGGCAGTACGAAGCACATCAAGAAGGCATTGAAGAGCTATAATCCTTCCACTGCCTATGCAAACTCAATTCATGCTCTCTCTATCCGTGTCAAGAAAGACCTGGGATCATAAATGCTTGGCTTCTCACACCGGATGAGGTAAATTTTCAGCGATAATGTATCATCGGTGTAGGTATGCTCCCGCTCCACAATATCAACCACGTTTCTATAGCACCAGTAAACCATCGATAATTATGCGCACCTTTGTTCTGTTTCCCTTTTTCCTGTTGGTACTTCTTGCGTTATCGCGGGGACCACTACTTGCTCAAGGATCAACTGAAGAAGAACTGGAAGAGATCATTCCTCATGATGCTCATAATCCTCCGCTGCAACTTTTCTCCAGGGTCAATCCCCTTGATAACGTCCAGGAACCATTCGATGTCCTCCATTATGATGCAACTCTCGACTTGACCGCGGCTCCTGAGAAAACGATGTCGGGTCTCTGCAACATCACTCTGGTCTGGAAAGAGCTCAAAGAACCGCCTCCTACCTTCACATTCAATCTCCGTGATCTTGTAATCGACTCGGTTTTCTACAACTCAGTAAAGACAACACACGAGACCGTTGGTGATCCTGCAGATGCAACGTACCACCATGCAGTCCTCGTATCTCCCTTCCCTTCGGTTGGCGATACTGCTGTGGTCACCGTTTACTATAGCGGCAAAATGACCGATGAATTCGGGCCAGGCCGCTGGGGAGGAGTCTCTTCAAGCAGTGGTGTTCTTTACGCCATGGGAGTCGGCTTCCGGAACAACTATGTCTCCACTACACAGCATTGGCTGCCGTGCTACGATCATCCATCAGATAAAGCAACCTTCACAGGTCGTTTTTTAGTAAAGCCTGAGATGACTGTTGCATCGAATGGTCTATTGATTGAAAAGAGTGAACAGGATGATGGGAACATTCTTCATGTATGGAACCATATCTATCCGGCGGCAACGTATCTCCTGACGTTTGCTGTCGCCCCGTACAATGAAATGAACGTGGGAACACCGGAGTTGCCGATGCTTCTCTATGCAATGCCAAACGACTCAGCAGTAACCAAACGTACGTTTGCGTTGCTCCCGGAAATGGTCAGCGCATACTCAGTACGGTACGGAAAATATCCGTTTGAGAAGGTGGGATACGCAAACACTCCACAGGGAGCAATGGAGCATCAGACGATGATCTCCTATCCAACAGCACTCTCCCGTCGCGGTGACTCGTTCGACCTTGTTATTCCCCACGAGCTCGCCCATCAATGGTTTGGCGATCTTGTCTCTCCTGTCGACTTTCGCCATGCCTGGTTGAATGAAAGTTTTGCGACGTTTTCCGAGTCGGTTTGGTTGGAAGAATTATTCGGATTTGAAAGCTATCTGGCCGAACAGGAAGCGAAACTGGACAACTATATCCAACGGGTAGCGCCACAGGAGAAAGCTTTACCACTTTATGATTTCTCTCGTGACTTCCCCTCGTCAAACTATCCGACAACCATTTACGATAAGGGGGCACTTGTCGTTGGTATGCTCCGGTATGAACTTGGTGAGAGTCGGTTCTTTGAAGCAATGCGCACGTACCTTAATCGCTACGCATACAAGACGGCGGGGACAGATAGCCTGCTTGCAGTATGTGAAGAGATTACCGGCAGAGAACTCGATTGGTTTTTCGATCAATGGGTACGTCAGGCAGGTTGGCCGATCTATCAGATTCGGGTGAGAAACCCGGAAGGTCAGAATCAAGTACAGCTGCATATCAAACAGATCCAGCCGGAAGAGTATGGCGAGTATCGAAGCGTTCCGCTTGAGTTCAGCTTTCTTATGCCAACAAGAATCACCCACAAACTGCTTAGGATTGACAGCATGGAGCAGATTATTCCTGTGAACGTTGGCCCTGTTGTAGATGTTCTGGTAAATCAGGGTCCATCGCTCAGAACGTTGGCCGCCTTTGATCTTCAAATCACCCTTGGTACCGACGAAAAAACCGAACTTGATGATATAAGCTATGATATCGCTCTCAATCCCTCCGCAGGAGCACAAGGCGTCATAATAGAACGTGAGGGAATTCCCTCGGTTGCTCCGACTCTTCTTCGCCTTTATGATCCATCCGGGCGTTTGGTGCTATCGACAAGAATCGACAATTTTCCGTTCGTGCTTGATACAAATGATCTTTCCTCAGGACGGTACATCTTCAGTCTTTCTCAGGGAAAAAGAACGCAATCATTTTTGGTATTCATTCAGCAGTAACAATGAACGGATCGGAACTTGCCTCTACGATTGATCACACCGCGTTGAAACCGGAGACATCCGAACGGGACATCAAAAGACTCTGTGGCGAAGCTGCAGAACATGGATTCGCATCAGTTTGCGTTATGCCCTGGTACGTTCTTACCGCCAGCGAAGCTTTAGCCGAACTTGAAACCGATATTCCTGTCTGCACTGTCATTGGTTTTCCGAACGGCGCTCATCTCACAGAGGTCAAGCAACTTGAGGCACGCTACGCCCTTGATGACGGAGCAATGGAACTCGACATGGTAATGAATCTGAGCGCTTTCAAATCAGGGAGACGTGAGGATGTAGAGAAAGATATTGAAGCGATTGTAGATATTGCCCACGAACGTGGCGCTCTGTTGAAAGTCATCATAGAAGCAGCTTTGTTAAACGACGACGAAATACGCCGTGCCTGTGAGATTGCCGACAAAGCCGCAGCCGACTACATAAAAACGTCAACTGGATTTGGTCCCGGTGGGGCAAAGGCCGCAGTGGTAAAGCTGATACGGGAATGTTGTCCTGAAGATATGGGGGTGAAGGCATCGGGAGGTATTAGTGATTATGAGACAGCAATAGCTATGCTCGAAGCCGGCGCAGAACGACTTGGAACGAGTAGGTCGGTACGTATTGTTAAAGACTTATCGTGACTTTCGATACGGTCGATTCCGTTACTACATAAACTATCAACAAACTACTATCCATAACCATGTCCGAACTCGCACAAAAAAGCTGTGTCCCCTGCCAAGGAGGAGTACCTCCACTGAAGGGAGAAGAACTCCATAACTTGCAAAACCAGCTTGGTAACGACTGGAACCTTGTTGAGGAGCATCATCTCGAGAAAGAATTCTCATTCGATGACTTTGTTTCCGCCCTTGGCTTTACAAACAACGTTGGAGAGCTTGCCGAAGCCGAGGGGCATCATCCTGACATTTACCTTGCCTGGGGCAAAGTCGGAGTCAAGATCTGGACACACAAAATTGACGGCTTGACCGAAAGTGATTTCATTCTGGCTGCAAAGATTGAGGAGATAGAACGGTAGGATAATCCGTCATGGCGGACTACCCTACTCTTTACAGTTCACTAATTGAAACATTTTCGTTCTCTTTCTATACCGAAACGCTCCACCTTGTCCCCTCCTTTCCATCCTCCAAAACAACCCCGGCTTCTTTCAGCCAGTCTCTGATCTTATCGGCAACGGCAAAGTTCCTCTCGGCACGTGCGCTGTTTCGCAAGTCGATAATCAATTTCATCAGATCATCTGTCAATACCCCACCTTTTCCATCTTCAACATCGAAGGTCAGGCCAAGGATGTTTTCAAACCCAAGGGTCAAGAGAACGTTGTAGGCTTCAAGGAGCGAACGATCCTCGCTTCCGGAAGTCAAAAGTTTGTTGACGTTCGATACTCCCTCAAAGAGGTGTCCGATGGCAACCGGTGAATTGAAGTCATCGTTCATTGCATCCGAGAACTTTGTCCAAATGCCCTCGACTTCCGGATACCCCTTAAAGACGGGCTCATCATCTGATGCTGCTCCGGTTATCTCGCGCAGACGCAGAATTGTTCCTCTCAACCGTTCATACCCGCTCCCGGCGGCTGCTATGGCATCGAGATCGAACTCAAGTGGAGACCTGTAGTGACTCTGCGCAATAAAGAAGCGCAGGGGCATCCCTCCAATCCGTGCAATCAACTCCTTTACATTGCTCGCATTACCAAACGACTTGCCCATCTTCTGCCCATCAACGTTCACCATGTTATGGTGCATCCAGTACCGAACGAACGGAGCATCGTTTGCAGCCTGACTCTGGGCAATCTCGCACTCATGGTGCGGGAACTGGTTTTCTATGCCGCCACCATGAATGTCAAACGTCTTTCCGAGGTAGAAGCTCGACATAACCGAGCATTCCAGATGCCATCCTGGATACCCCCAGCCCCATGGAGATAGCCATTGCATGAAGTGCTCTTCATCAGCTCGTTTCCAGAGAGCAAAGTCCTGTGGATTCTTCTTCTCAGGGTTAGCTTCAATCCGCTCACCACCTGTCTGCTCCTCGATCTTCCGATTGGAAAGTCCGCCATACTCGATGAACCCTTCTCCCTTTTCTTTCTTCTGCCAGGCATCGACATCGAAGTAGACCGAACCGTTCACCTCATAGGCAACTCCTTTGGCAATCACCTCCTCGACCATCTTGATTTGCTGTCTAACGAAATCCGTTGCGTGAGGAATACGATCCGGCATCAGGCAGTTCAACGCCTTCATATCTTCCCAGAAGCTCGCTTCATAATATGCAGCTATCTCGAACGGAGAACGGTTCTCCCGCCGCGCTTGGGCCTCCACTTTATCCTCTCCCTCGTCTCCATCGCTAACAAGATGACCGACATCGGTAATGTTCATCACGTAGAGTAGACCACTATCTCCATAGAGATGGGTCAGCCAACGGCGGACTATATCAAACGAGATATAGCTCTTTGCGTGACCAACGTGCATGTGACCATAAACGGTCGGACCGCAAACATACATCCGGACCAGTTCCGGATCGATCGGTATGAACTCTTCCTTTGAACGTGAAAGCGTATTGTAGATGTATAATGACATGGTTGGATCAATTCAAAAGGAAAAATCCGAAATTAAAAAACAGTCTCTGAGGAGACTCGATCTAAAAACAGCATGTTCACGAGCTTATGAAGAGAGAACAGACAAAGTCGGTCTCGATCTCTTTTGAATTCTCCTATGGTAAACAAGAGGGTTTTTCATTGTTCAATTTCGAATTCAATGTTGATCATCCCGCTCTTCACGGAGCAATCTAAGCCCATGCAGAAGTACCGGCAATATCACTTCCAAACATTCGCGAACTCCCTTAGGTGATCCAGGCAGATTAACAATGAGCGTTCTTCTTGCAATGCCGCAGACAGCTCTCGAAAGCATTGCAAACCTGGTCTTTGCAAGCGAGGCAGATCGCATCGCCTCTGCCAATCCATCGGCACGGCGTTCAATCACCCCAAGAGTTGCCTCCGGCGTAACGTCACGAGGAGCAAACCCTGTTCCACCGGTTGTAACCACAAGGGAAATATCGTCGCGAACGTATGTACGCAGAAGGTCCTCAACCGGTTCCTGCTCATCAGGGACAACATCCACACGTATAACAGATATCCCTGCATCTTCGAGTAATCGAGCAGCTTCAGGCCCTGAAAGGTCTTCCCGTTGACCGGCAGCCGAACGATCGCTAACAGTAACTACTACTGCCCGCAACTCTTCCCTATCGCTTCTGACTTCCAACTTCTAACTTCTCATGTGAATCACAAACAGTGATAGAAAACAGTTCGAAGCCGTTCCCTCCTGCGAGAATCACTCGCATCACTGTGCTAAAGCACGGTGCTAATAACAATATGAACTTCTGACTTCCAACTTCTAACTTCTAACCGTTCAGCTCCCATACCTCTCTAACTTGAACGATTCACCCAGATACCGTTTGCGTACTTCAGGATCATCGGCAAGTTCTTCCGCCCGACCACTGCGGAAGATTTCACCATCGATAAGAATATAGGATCGATCGGTAATCGACAGCGTCTCGTGAACGTTATGGTCGGTAATGAGGATGCCGAGCCCACGATCCCGGAGAGAGCCGATGATGCCCATAATCTCCTCAACAGCTAAAGGATCGATGCCGGCAAAGGGTTCATCGAGGAGGATAAACTTCGGATCGGCTGCAAGCGCACGGGCTATCTCTGTGCGACGACGCTCTCCCCCGGAGAGCATGTACCCCATCTGCTTGCGGATATGTGCAATCGAGAGCTCTTCGAGCAATTCATCGACGCGACCCTTTCGCTTATTGCGGGGGTACTTCACAAGCTCCAGAATCGCCATCAAATTCCCTTCCACCGTCATCTTCCGAAAGACCGATGCCTCTTGCGGCAGATAGCCTATCCCTCTTCGTGCTCGCCGATACATTGCAATGTTGTCGATCCCCTCATCATTGAGGTAGACTTTCCCCTCGGTCGGTCTGACTATTCCGACGATCATATAGAACGTCGTGGTTTTTCCGGCTCCATTCGGTCCGAGCAGACCAACAACCTCACCCTGAGACACCTGAAGGGAGACATCACGAACGACGCGTCGTTTTTTATAGCTTTTGACCAGATGTTCGGCGCGCAAGAGAGCGATCGTGACTCCATTGGTCACAATCTGCTCAGAGGCTTTCATCCCTGCAACCTGTTCCACGATTGGCAACCTCTATCGTCGTTTTGAAAGAATCAGTTTCTTTTCCATCTCTTCTCCCTTACGAAAGATCTTTATATCCAGCACATCCTCAACACGAGCATCGTTCACAACCAGGCTCAGATCTTCGTGTGTCCTGATCTGCTTCTGGTTGACTTCCACGATAACGTCACCTACTTCAAGGCCTGCAACCGTGGCAGGAGAGCGTGGCGCAACCTCAACGATTACCGCCCCTTGAGTGCTTTCAAGGTTAAGATACTTGGCAATGTTGTTATCAATTGACCGGACGTTTATACCAGTCCAGAAATCCCGGTCAATCTTGCCGTGCTTCTTCAATTCCTCGACAATTCCCATGACCCGATTAATCGGAACGGAAAATCCGATACCAATCGATCCGGCCCCACGATAGTTCTGTGCCGTGGAATAGATCACCGTGTTCATACCAATTACCTGACCAATGGCATTGACCAGAGGCCCTCCGGAATTACCGGAGGAGATAGCGGCGTCGGTCTGGATCATTCCAATATAGACCCGGTCATTCTGCGGACGAAGGTTTATGTCGACATTGGAAACTACGCCGACTGTCACTGCCGGTTTGGCGTTGATGTCGAAGAGTCCGAACGGATTTCCCAGAGCGATCACCCATTCTCCAACAATAACATCGTTGGAATTTCCAATCTCAAGATATGGGAAGTCCTCCCCCTCAATCTTCAGGAGCGCGACATCGGATGTGTGATCAGTTCCGATAATCTCTGCCTTGTGTTCCTTTCCGTCCGTTGTAGTAACAACAACTTCTGATGCCTGACCTGCAACGTGATCGTTAGTAATAACATAGCCGTCCGGAGAGATCAGAAAGCCAGAGCCAAGGCCGTGCAATTTCTGTCTGTATGTACGCGATCCACGGCGAGGGAACATATCCATAAAATCACGAAAGAAAGGATCGGATTCGAAGTACGCCCAGGGATCATATCCGCGAACCTCGCGTACTTCGGTAACATTAATACCAACGACTGCCGGGGCTACTGTCTCAACTGCAGAGGTTATTGCTGTTCGACGTGAATTATCAAGCAACCGATTCGCCTCATCAAGTTTTTGCCATTCAAGGGAATCGACCTCCGAAGCATCGATGGTGTGTAGTTCAGGCGAAGAATTGCGATCCTGTGCCATGCAGGATGAAAACCCGGAAGTCAGAAAAAGAGCAACCGCGAGGGTATGTGTGAATTGCTTCATTGTGCTTTTACTGTTGTGATGAATAATTGAACCTTGCTTGTTCATAACTGATAGAGACTACTTCAAAACCTTCCCTTAGTTACAGAAATGTCCTAAACGTAAGATCGTTTGTGTTTATCGACTCCCCTGTTCGTCTGGCCGCGACGATCTTCGGCTCGTGACATTTTGCTCGATACAAGGTCGATACCACTGAGATAACGTTTCAACGGATGAGTTCCGGGTTGTAACCTGAAATCGAAATTGACTTCAGACCGGTCTGTAAGATAATCAGTGCAGAGCGTGTGCAAAAGCCGGATTCAACGCACATCGTGGAATTGTTTTACCGGGATCGACATGCTATCTTGGCTCCCTATGGAGACAACATCGGGACAAAAGTCCGAACAATCTGATCCGAAAAGGGCAAGAACCAGTCAGGAGAATGGCCGGCAGGAATCGGAGCGGAAACGTCGGGGTAGATCGCGAGGCGGTTCACGGGGGAAAGGTACATCATCCGGCGGAAGGAGATCACCACTTATCTCAGTAGTGATACCACTCTATAATGAAGAGGAATCGCTTGAGGAGCTTGGTAAGCGTTTGACTCCGGTCCTTCAGCAGATCAGTGGTGGAGCGTATGAAGTCATCTTTGTCGACGATGGCTCAACAGATGCCTCCTATGAGATGCTTCGCAAGCTTCACCGGGCAAACGGGCGATTCAAAGCGATCCGTTTTCGGGCTAACTATGGAAAGTCTGCTGCTTTGGCCATAGGCTTTAAGCAGGCACGTGGAGACTACGTCTTTACAATGGACGCCGATTTACAGGATGATCCTGGTGAACTGCCAAAGCTTTTGTCGGAAATTCAGAAGGGTTTCGATCTGGTATCAGGATGGAAAAAGAAGCGACATGACCCTTGGCATAAAACGCTGCCATCGAAGCTTTTCAACGTTGTGATCCGAAGAGTTACGCGGCTGAAGCTTCACGATTTCAACTGTGGTCTGAAAGTCTATCGTCGTGAGGTATTACCAACGTTAAGTGTGTATGGCGAGATGCATCGGTATCTTCCAGCACAGGCACATTGGCAGGGATTTCGGGTAACTGAATTAGCAGTGACACATCATCCGCGTAAGCATGGTGCCTCAAAGTTCGGGATGAGTCGATTAGTCAAGGGTTTTCTTGACCTCATGACACTGGTTCTTACAACTCGGTACGCACAACGTCCACTACATATTTTTGGAACGGTAGGAATTGCTATTGCAACCGTCGGTTTTTTGATCGATCTATGGCTGACAATCGAATGGTTTTTCGGGAAAACATTTCTGACAAATCGTCCATTGGCTCTACTCGGTACTCTGCTGATTATTGTCGGTGTGCAGCTTGTTTCGATTGGCCTGATTGGAGAAATGGTAGCAAAGAACGCACTCGACATCAAGGAATATTCAATACGCGAGAGACTTGGATGAAACGATCAGCTATGCATTCTGTACTACGAGCATCGATTTTCCTGCTTGTATTCCCTGTATTGCTTATCCAGACCGAAAGTGTTCATGCACAGGTTGTTATACGTCCCTCCCTCGGTTTACAATCAATGGCCTTTATCGGCGAGCCACCTGCCGCTTTACCGATAAGCCCCGGTTCCGAACGGGAACTACCTCTTGGAGGAGGTATTATGGGCGCACATGCCGGATTCCGACTGCAGTTTGAGGCCTTTTTTCCCAAAAACGATCTGCTCCGCCTGCCAATCTCCATCGAGTACTTCATGTTGAATGGGAAGACAACGTTTGCTCTGTCATCCTTCCAGGCTCCACGGAAGCAACTACTGACATTCACTCATGAGGCGAACATTGCCACCACAAATATTGGACTCACAGCCTCATTCTTCGAGCTCCCAAGTTTTTACGTTACTGCCGAGTTGAAAGGCGTTTACATGTTCGAGACCGAGTTGCGTTCACGCATCTTCTACAGCGATAATCACGAGACAACTGCATCCTACTCGAGCCACCCGGCCCACGGAACGTTCAGAATCGGAGGCTTTGCAAAGATTGGAAGTCAAGTGGAGTTTTTTGAACCTTTCCTTCTCGATTTTAATGCTGGAGTCGGAACCCTCAATCTGCTGTTGAAAGAGACTGATCCGAACAAACGTCGCGACATTCTTGTGGTAGACCCAACAAGGCATGATCCGGAACAGACCGTTCAATACTTCAGTCTGGGAATGACCCTCGTCTGGAAACTCTGATCGCCGTATCTTCTCCGGTCTGTATTCTCTCAAGCTCTGCACTGCGCTTCTCGCATGTTTTATGCGGACAGGATTTTTATGAACTCTAGAGAAACTCTCGAAAAATCTTTCATCGACCCGAACATCCTCTATTACTGGGGATACATGTACGATCTTTCGCGAAACTACATGATCGACTACCTCGAGCGAAAAGGAGCTACAATCAAGGGTGGAACGATTATCGAGATTGGATCGGCTGAAGGAGGAAACCTTTGTGCAATGGCAAAATATGGAGCGACGGAACTTGTCGGCGCCGATATAGCGGAGATTCGCCTTGAGCGTGCACGGAACATTGCCGGTATACTTGAGCTCGATATATATTACACCTCAAATGACATTATTTACGAAGAGCAGCCGGAAGAATGGCAAGGTCATTTCGATCTCGCTCTTCTTCGCGATGTTATTGAGCATTTGGACGATGCTGAAATTGCACTTCGGAACATCAAACGACTTCTGAAGCCGGGAGGCATGCTCTACGTCACCTTCCCGCCGTGGTACTCTCCCTTCGGGGGACATCAACAGCTCTTACTGACCAAAGCGAGTAGAGTCCCTTACGTTCACTTTCTTCCCAAACCTTTCTTTGAAAAAGCGATAGCAAGTGGTCGAGCAAACGACGTGGTTGAAGTGCGCCGTTTAAGAGAGATCCGGATGACAACCACAAAGTTTCGTCGAGCTTCCAAAGCAGCCGGATACAACATTGTGGATGAACGCCTCTTTTTTTATTCGGCCGGTCTTCCACTCAAAATTTGGACTCCGACCGATAGGGGCGAATATCCTGAAACCCCTCCCGGGTCTTCGAGATTTCCTTGCATTGGAAGCCGGCCACATTCTGTGCAAAAGGAAGATGGGGTAACCGATGAAGTCACAATCTCTTATCTGATTTGAGGTGGTTCCTTGGGTATAATGGCCTTTTGCTGCCAGGATGCTTCTGAGCAATGATGCAGGAGCAAACGCAGCAATATCACAGGACTGAATATCTCATAACAAGCATCATTAACTACGAACTATACAAGAACTCTACATGGCACGATCAATCGCATACCTTCGGCCCGTTGCAAACGAACCGGTTTTCGATTATGCTCCGGGTAGTCCCGAAAGAAAAGAGTTGAAAGAGACCTTGACCGCACTAAAAAACGAAGCTCCGGAACTCCCTATGTGGATCGGAGGTGAACGGGTTGAAACCGGAAGGCTGGTCGAGCTTCAACCACCTCACGAGCGAGGGCATGTTCTCTGTCATTACCATCAGGGAGATGAAACTCACATTAACCAGGCCATTGATGCGGCACTTGCAGCACAGAAGGAATGGAGACGAACCCCCTGGGAAGACCGTGCTGCGATCTTTCTGAAAGCCGCAGATCTGATTAGCGGGCCGTACCGTGCAAAGGTCAACGCCATTGCAATGCTCGGCCAATCAAAGAATGCATTTCAATCGGAGATTGATGCCGTCTGCGAGTTCGTTGATTTTCTGCGCTATAATGCCGAGTTCATGACTGAAATCTATGAAGATCAGCCCTCCTCGCCTCCTGGCTTCTGGAACCGGATGGAATACCGTCCCCTTGAAGGTTTTGTTTTTGCTGTTCCTCCCTTCAATTTCGCATCGATAGCCGGAAACCTTGCCTGTGCACCTGCTCTTCTGGGGAACACAATCGTCTGGAAGCCCTCATACCAGACAAACTACATCGCACAACTCTATATGGAAATCCTGCACGCAGCCGGTCTTCCTCCAGGCGTTATCAATCTGATCTATGCACCGGGACGCGTAGCCGGAGGCGTTGCACTCACTCATCCTGATCTTGCCGGTGTTCACTTCACTGGTTCTACAGGAACGTTTCAGTATATGTGGCGAACAATTGGTGAAAACATCGTCGGATATCGCAGTTATCCACGCATTGTTGGCGAAACAGGAGGAAAAAATTTTGTCTTGGTCCATCCCTCTGCAAACGCACAGGAAGTTGTGACAGCCCTTTCCCGCGGAGCATTTGAGTATCAGGGGCAGAAGTGTTCGGCTGCCTCTCGTGCTTATATCCCTTCAAATCTATGGGATAAAATAAAACAGGGGCTGCTCAACGATCTTTCCTCCTTCACGATGGGAAGCGTTGAAAATTTTGGGAACTTCGTTAACGCGGTTATCGATAAGGCCGCATTCCGTAGGATTACGGGCTATATCGACAAGGCCGAAGCAGACGGGCAGGAGATCATCGCCGGAGGGAATTATGATCAGAGCCAGGGGTGGTTCATTGAACCGACCGTAATTATTGCCGAGGATCCAAAGTATACCACGATGTGCGAAGAGATATTTGGCCCGGTATTGACCCTCTATATTTATGATGAGGGACGTTTTGACGAAACGCTGAAGCTGGTTGACGAAACCTCCCCATATGGACTGACCGGATCGATATTCGCTACCGAAAGGAGTGCGATAGCATATGCAACCAGTGCTCTGGAGCACGCAGCAGGCAATTTCTACATTAATGACAAACCGACCGGCGCAGTTGTAAACCAACAACCATTCGGTGGAGCACGTGCAAGCGGTACAAACGATAAAGCCGGTTCAAAAATGAACCTTTATCGCTGGCTGTCGGCCCGTTCAATCAAAGAAACCTTCGTGCCGCCAACAGACTACCGTTATCCATTTTTGTCGATGGAATAAAATGGCTATGTTCGAATTAGCATATTATTTACAGCTATATTCCTATGTTCCATCTAGGCGGTGTTCGATGCAAAGGGCAATGGCTGCCAGAGTGGCCATTTTTTCGGTGGTGGTCCCGAGCTTTTCCAGCGCTAAAAACCAGTTCAGATACTTCTGTAGATACTTCGTTGCCACAGCATTAAATGGCTTCATGAATTTTCTCAATCGCATATCCATTGAGTTTGTCGAGTGGTGAGTCGACTGAGATGAGGAAGGTCGTTCTTGAGTGAGCTTGAATCAGGCTCGCACCGATGGCACTTTGACTGATGGGTTAATCTTCTACCCCATCCTTCGACAAGCTCAGGATGACATGCTTCCGCATGGGGCTATCAACCGAGCGTCGCTACGCGACTATCCCGAACGTTCGTCGTCCCCAGCCGTAAACGACTGAGTTAGTTTTGCCCTCATCGTCCCAGCCGTAAACGACTGGGCTAGCTAGCTTTGCCCTCATCGTCGGTAAACGGGTGGGCTATGGGTAGCCCCGACGTTTACGTCGGGGTCACAAGATTACTCTCGATGTAATTAGGCCATTGATGGCCTTACCCTCAATAACGGTGATCCTGATTCGAGGCCAAGAAAATCACATTGTCCCAGCGGTAAACCGCTGGGCCAGCTTTGCTCTCATCGTCCGTAAACCGCTGGACATCCTTCTACCCCATGCTTCCCTATGGCTATCAACCGAGCGTCGCTACGCGACTATCCCATGCTTCGGCTCTATAGATTCAACGCAGACAAACCGATACTACTTCTTGGCTATGCGTTGATGCGCGGTAAACTCCTTGCCATTCTCAACGGTCAGTCTCTTGATCTCTTCTTTATGCAGGTGAGCAATCATTAAAAATTCTTCTCTATCTTTAGACAACACTCTCATCCGTTGATGGTCTTTCGTTGCGTTTATTCATCAAAGCATCGAATAAACTTGTAGGGTCGCACGGCCGTGCAACCCTACGATGATGTTATAACGTCAACACAGACATCCTCCTCATCGAATACATCACCCCACTCATCTGCCGTTCTGGACTTGATAGCTCTCAAGATGATTTCTTTCACCTCAACTGCTCGATCTCCATCACATAGTCCGTCATCATCTCCAAGTTCTGTCAGGCCGGTCAATTCACGGAAACGCGACCAAAACTTCAGCTCGACGCATGCCATTGCCAGATGACCTCCATCCAATGTGCGATAGATGTTGTAGCATGGAAACCGACCGTTGTGCAGGAAGGTCCCGGGGGTTCGCTCCTGTATGCTTGAGGGATAGTATGCCTCCTGTGCGTTATCGACCGCATCCTGAAGCCAACACCAGTTTTGAATCGGGGCTTCCTTA
Source organism: Chlorobiota bacterium (assembly GCA_021296135.1). Classification (GTDB taxonomy): domain Bacteria; phylum Bacteroidota; class Ignavibacteria; order OLB7; family OLB7; genus JAGWAZ01. The sequence continues at coordinate 16,139 of JAGWAZ010000049.1, forward strand.
TCACGTTGTTCAAGAACCGTTTTCAAGACGGTGATGGCAATATGATGAGAGAAGAACATACCGGTTACGGGAAGGAATGGCGGCGCGATGATGTCATCCGAACGATCAAGGATATGCATTTTCAGGAGGTTGCTCTGCACAAGCGTGTTCAGATCGTGCGCCGACGCTGTACTGTTTTGACGGAACCCGAGACGCGTGAAACAGACATTGGCTCCGTGATACCTTTGTGCGATCAGAGACTCGGTTAGACCAAGCTTCTCTTCAACTCTGGAAGGAAAGCTCAGGGCTACGGCATCCGCGCTCTGAATTTCATCGTGAAGCGCTGAGACGTCGTCTGCATTACCGAAGTCGATCAGTCGCAATTCTTTGGGATTCTGGAGAGCATGATAAACCTCGATAAAGGCAGGATCCCAACTCCATTTCAGGAAAGGATCACGGTGGTTCAGGTCTTCATATTTGATGACCTCCATCCCCTGTTTTGCCAGAAGAGAGGTGGCAAGCGGTCCAGGAAGGCGCCAAGTCAAATCAATTATCTTCATTCAGCTGCAATGATGGGCTTTCTACAGATTCACCTTCTTCTCTTTTCTCGTTGCCGATGATATCGCCAAACCAGATTGATGCTCCAAGCTGCAAAAGACCCAACGTTCCCTCATCGTTATCCGCCGTAAACATGTTGGCCACGGTAAACCGACCACTGAGCGTTATGGTCAGGTTGTTGATAAAGGCAAACTCGGCTCCCCCCTCAAAGCCAAGTCCGAACTCATTCTCTCCTGCAGATTGGTTCTCAACACTTGCTATACGAGTTCCCCCGATATGGGTGAAGGTCCGGTTAACAAATGTGTAGACAGGATATGCTCCTGCATAGGGACGCAGGATCGGAATGGAAAGGGCATACTCCAGCCCGAGGCTAATGGGAATCAGGGAAGTCCCAACCTCAAATGTTGCCGAGATCTCTGTGCCCTGACCAATGCTCAATGCCGTCAGCTTGATCTGTGAATTCTGGAAATAGACGTAGGAGACGTCCGCAGCAATACGTGGTCCTCCCAAACCCTTCTTAAATCCGATCTTTCCGTAAAACCCAACCTCACCACTCAGATCACCATAGGTAAGGCTCTTCACATCTTTTTGCAAGACATCTTCGAGCTCACCCCCTGCCTTTTTAATATCCTCCCCGGTTGAAGCAAGCCCGATGCCCAGACCAATCTGAGCCGGAAGAGAGTACAGGGGCAAAAGCAATCCAATGACCAAGAGGGCGATCTGAAGAGAACCTAAAGAACCCACCTGTAATTCTCTCGTTTTATGATTGAACAAAAAAAGTTTGAAGTAAGAGGTTAGAAAGAAGGAGAATGTTAACTAAAGATAGATAAAAATCTTTTCTGATATTCTTCGAATCCACCCTGCTCATTGATATGCCAGCAAAGTCTGAGTGAAGAATCTACCATTTGCTCTTGTTTTGACACTAATTCGGGGGGTGTCCTGCAAACTGTGTAAGATGTCATTCATACATGTAATTTCATCAGGAGGTACAGACCATGACCAAACTCACGGACAAACAGCAGGCTCTTCTGGAGGAGCTACTCAAGGACTTCAGCGGGGATGCGAAGGATATATTCGGTGAGGGGGTCTGCTCAAGACCATAGGCAAGCGTGCGCTCAAGGCGGCACTCGAGACGGAGATGACCCATCACCTCGGATATCGACCGCACGATCCATCGGGTCGCGGCAGCGGCAATTCTCGTAACGGTCGCAACACGAAGAGGCTCCAGAGCGAGTCGGGTTCGTTCGATCTGGAGGTTCCTCGCGATCGTAACGGCAGTTTCGAGCCCAGGATCGTGGCCAAGCGCCAGCCTCGCGTTGCGGGTCTGGAGGAGGTGATCGTGCATCTCT
>JAGWAZ010000050.1:0-17949 GCA_021296135.1 Chlorobiota bacterium
ATCCCGATAATGAACTGCTCCCTGATGGGCAATCTTTTCGCCGGCAACAAAAAAGAGGCCGTTATCAGGGCCGAGAGGAAGGAGGAGCATAGGAAGGAGGAGGAGAAAGGCGAGCGAAGCCAGTAAGACCCATTGTCTCGTTGTGAGGGAGGTGACTTCAACAGAGTTGTCCGATGCTGTTATTGATTTCATGCGATCATCTTCAAGAACAATAAACATAGGTTTCTCTTCAAGGAGATAGGTAGAATCCTTCGCAAAAGGGTGGTTATATTTTGTAAATTTAAGGGGGAAAGGATATGAGCCAATTAACCTTTCCAGACGTAAGAACTAAGCCTAAGTAGAAAACCCAGCAGAGTTTCCCTGAAATTCGACAAGATAAACGCCATAGTAGATTGGGACAAGGTTTTGAAATTGCTCAAAGCAAAAAGACGCTCACGGATTCTTCCCATGAGCGTCTTAGCAATGTATCGGTTGTCTGGCTCTCTTTGATCGGTCAATTCAGCGTTGGTCGATTGGTATATACTCCAGATCTCGCTCTCCAATGTAGGTCGATCCCGGACGGATCAATCGGTTATCGCTCATTTGCTCAAGGAAGTGAGCAGTCCAGCCGGAAACACGGCTGATAGCGAAAATTAGTGTGTAAAGATCGATTGGAATGCCCATCATGTAATAGCTTGAAGCAGAGTAGAAGTCAACGTTCGGATTGATGCCCTTTTCGTTGACCATGATATTCTCAATGATCTGTGACATCTCATACCACTTCGATTCTCCCGTATCCTCAGCAAGCCCTTTTGACATACCACGTAAATGTGTTGCACGAGGATCTTCGGTCTTGTAGACACGATGACCAAAGCCCATGATCTTTACCTTGTTTGCAAGTGCATTGCGTATCCAGGCTTCTGTCCGGTCAACATCATTGATCTCAAGAAGCATGTTCATTACACGTTCGTTCGCGCCACCATGAAGAGGACCTTTCAGTGCACCTACCGCACCGGTAACGGCCGAGTAGATGTCCGAAAGCGTTGCCGCGATAACACGACAGGCAAACGTTGAGGCGTTAAATCCATGATCTGCATGAAGGATCAGCACCGTATCCATCAGCTCTACTTTTGCGTCAGATGGCTCCTCCCCAAAAAGCATGTACAGAAAATTCCAGGCAATGGACTTTCCTGATTTCGGCATCAGAGGTTCCTGTCCATTACGGGAGCGTTGGAACGTCGTAACGGCGATTGGAGTTTTTGCAATCAATCGAATTGCTTTACGACGATTAGCCTCCCCACTATTGTCCTCCGACTCATCATCATAATACCCCAGCGTGCTGAAGACACCGCGCAACGCTGCCATCGCGTTGGTACCGTTCGGAAGCGACTGGATCATCTTGATCACTTCCCGCGATAGGGAAGATTCCCCTTCTATTTGCTTGTTGAACTCATCGAGTTCCATTTGCGTCGGAAGCTTGTGGTTCAACAGCAAATAAGCTGTCTCTTCAAAACTCCCCTTTACCAGATCATGAATATTATATCCACAGTACGAAAGAAGGCCCTGCTGACCGTCAATAACGCTTAACGATGTATTCCCGGCAACGATTCCTTCAAGCCCTTTCTTCTGAGGGGCTGCTGCTCTCTCCGCCATGGCACATTGCTCCTTCGATTAGTGATGCTTGCTCAAATAAAAATAACGCAGTAAAATATGAATCGTAATTGGTTCGCGCATGAGTAAGGCGGTTAAAATGTTTGGCGAAACATTTATTGTGAGGTGATCTTCTCCAAATCAGTCCTAACTTCCCTTCATGTTCCGACGTTCATTCTCCACCTTCGTTGCGATGCGGTATCTGAAGCCGTCGCGACGGACACGATTTATCAGTTTTATCACGGCAATCTCAGCGATTGGTGTGATGCTCGGTACGTGTGCTCTGCTGATTTCTCTCTCTATCCTTCAAGGCTTTGATCAGACTCTGCGTTCCACCATTATTGACTTTATGGGGCACATCGAAGTGACCGGATATTACGAGTCAGATAGTCTGGTTGGTTCCGATCAGATTGAAAAGAGAATTACCAACCGATTTTTCGAAGTCCGTGCGGTCAGTCCTTTCATTCGTCGAGAAGCCATTATCCGCTCAAGTAATGGCCTTGAAGGTGTCCTTCTTAAAGGAGTCGATCCTGAGAAAGATGTCTCGACAATGCAAACAAAGATGATCTCTGGATCGTTCATTAGGGATGAACATAGTGAAGGTCAACTCCCTCGAGTGGTACTTGGCAAGCGGCTGGCAGATAAACTTCTTGTTGAGGTCGGCGACACGGTTGTGTTGTTCATTGCTACTGGCAGGCCCGATTTGAACACACCCCCACTGATTGAACAGTTTCAGGTGACCGGTCTTTACCGTTCGGGAATGGCTCAGTATGATGATATCTATGTCTTTTCCTCAATTGAAGCTGCCCGTTCTCTGCTGAACTATGACAGAGATATCATTACTGGTCTTGATCTCTTGCTGCATGATCCAGCAACCATCAAGGAGGTTGCAATACGAATGCAGCGACAGTTCAGAGAAGAGTTCTGGGCACAACCGGTCTTTGAGTTGTTCAGTTCAGTCTTCGCCTGGATTGACCTCCAGCGAATGATGATCCCCTTTGTGATGCTCGTTATTGCTATCGTTGCCACGTTTAACGTAATCTCGACGTTGTTAATGACAGTGCTTGAAAAGACCGAATCGATTGCAACGCTCTCGACTATTGGCGCAAGTCCACGCTCGATTATGGGCATCTTTGTCTCGAAAGGGGTGTTGATAACGGGAGTCGGTGTTGTGCTCGGAGCGATATTGACGCTCGGCTTCTCGGTCCTCCAGCAACAATATGGATTGATTTCTCTTGAAGCTGATATCTATGTCTTCGAGTCGGTTCCCATTGCGATCAATTTCCTTCACTATGTCGTCGTGATTTTTGGTACAATACTGTTAGCCATGGTAGCTACTCTCGTTCCGGCGGCTATTGCCGGCCGGCTTCGTCCAGTTGCTACATTACGTTTCCAGTAACACAGATGAACACAGATAAACAGGGGATGGTGTTCGATAAACGCGGATGAACACAGATGATGCTATGATAAAGGTAGATGTGGTACATACAGCAGCTTCGGCCACAAACCGGTGAAGACAGATGTGTTGGCATGATGGAGCTAAGTATGGTATATATAGCAGCTACTACCGCAGACAACTCACAGCTCAAGGAGCAAAGCTCACAATGATAACCGCCAATAAACTCGGTGTCTCGTTCGGTGGCGAGCCCCTTTTTCGTAACGTGACGTTTACTATCAATCCTGGAGACAGGGTCGGGTTGGTTGGCACTAATGGTGCCGGGAAGACAACGTTGATGCGCGTGCTTATTGGAGAACAGACCGCCGCCGAGGGAGGAGTGATCAAACGACCGAGTTCCGTTGTGAGCTATCTACCCCAGGAAGGTGTTGTGCTGAGCCAAACAACTGTCCATGAAGAAGTCATGAAGGCCTTTGGTGAATTGACTACCATGGAAAAGAGGATTGCAGAGTTAAGCCAAGAAGTTTCACGTCGACATGGTGAAGAAGGAGATGAGTATCGTGATTTGCTCGATGAGCTGGGTGAACTCCAGCATCGTTTTGAAGCAATGAACGGGTTTGCAGCCAAAGGAGAGGTCGACAAAATCCTGATGGGGCTTGGGTTCCAGCCGAAAGATCTCAACAGACCCTGTTCTGAGTTCTCGGGAGGATGGCAGATGCGGATTGAGCTGGCAAAGCTCCTGTTGTGCGAACCTGACCTCCTGATGCTTGATGAGCCAACAAACCATCTTGATATCGAATCTCTTACGTGGATCGAGAATTTTCTCCGAACCTATCATGGCGGCATTCTCCTTATCTCGCACGATCGTGCCTTCCTTGATGCCTTGACGACTCACACGTACGAACTGACGAACAAACATCTGACTGTCTATACTGGCAACTACTCCACATTTGCATCTGAGCGTGAAAAGCGTCGTGAGTTGCAACGTGCAGCACATGAGAATCAGCAAAAAATGATTGCCGATACCGAGCGATTCATCAAACGTTTTCGTTACAAGAATACAAAGGCTGCTCAAGTACAGTCGCGGATTAAAATGCTGGAGAAGCTTGAATGGATTAAGCTTCCTGAGGCAGATGAGTCAGAAATCTATTTCCGTTTTCCATCTGCTCCGAGAAGCGGGCGTGTCGTAGTCGAGTTGAAGAACGTTACCAAACGCTATGATGATAACCTTGTATTGAACGATGTCGACTTTGCTCTGGAACGCGGAGAGAAGGTGGCGTTTCTTGGTCGTAACGGTGAGGGAAAATCGACCTTGAGTCGCATTATTGCGGGAGCCGAATCATTTGATGGCCAAAGGATCCTTGGATACAACGTTGAGATTGGATACTTCGCCCAGCATCAGGCTGAAGAACTCGATCCCCGATTGACCGTGCTCGATACAGTAGATGCTGTTGCTGTCGGTGATATAAGGACTCAGTTACGCTCACTTCTCGGAGCATTCCTTTTCCACGGCGATGATGTCTTCAAACCGGTTTCAGTCCTTTCCGGTGGAGAAAAATCTCGTCTTGCTCTCGCCAAGCTCTTGCTTCAACCCCGCAACGTGCTGATTCTTGACGAGCCGACGAACCATCTCGATATGGCAAGTAAGAATGTACTGAAGCGAGCATTACAGGAATTTGAGGGGGCCATTATTCTTGTCTCTCACGACCGCGATTTTCTGCGTGGTCTTATCGACAAGTGCATTGATTTTCGGAATCGAAAGATCAAGGAATATATTGGTGGAATTGATGACTATCTGCGACGACATGGATCAGAGACTGTTGAAGATGCCTTCGGCCCTCGATCGGCCCCATCCGAGACTCCTACAGCAAAGGGGAATGGAACTGATTCTGCAGCTTCTCGCAAAGAACGGAAACGTCGTGAAGCAGAGATGCGAAACAAAAGATATGCCGCTACCAAGGATTTAAAGGGGAAACTCGAAACAATTGAGCGGAGCGTTGAGAAACTCGAAGAAGAAAAGATTGAGTCTGAATCCCTTCTTGCTGATCCGAAAATCTATGCCGATGGGGAGCGATCGGCTGAGGTGCAAAAACGAATGGAAGAGATACAGGCAAAGCTAAGTGATCTCTACAGTCGATGGGAACGCGTTGCTGCAGATTTGGAGACCGTCCAGGCAGAGTTTGAACAATAATAATCATGATACTTCCTACAACTATTGAACTATTTCCTTTCATCGGTTGTTTCGGCCTCGAAGCGTAAACAGAACAATGCGTACTTGAACAATGCTTGTCTCACGTTGCATTTGTTATGATCAACCCTTTGAACAGTCGATTGAGATTGCTCGTAATGAAGGTTGCAAAACTGTGTTGGAATTACAAGACTATATAACTATTAGCAAGAGATGCGGACTCTGTATACCGTATGTACAACGCGCCATTGAGACCGGTGAAGAGGTAATACCACGTATGAGTCAGGAAGAAGCTGCACGGTGGAGGAAACGCTCCGGCATCGAAGGGGGAGAATCATCGGCATGAGTCATGCCTTTGCAATGTGGTCCGGAGATAAAGACTCTCACTTCGCGCTCTGTCGTGCAATGCATGTAGGGGTGAAACCGGAAGTACTTCTGACGTTCATCGATGCCGATACAGACCTTGTCCTTTCGCACCGGATTCCTCCAGAACTTATTGAAGAGCAGGCGCGTCTTGTTAAAATTCCGCTCCTGAAAGTTCGTGCTACCTACCAAACGTATGAGCCAGAGCTCTGCAACACTCTTTGCGATCTTCGATCGGATGGAATAACACAAGGTATCTTCGGAGATATTCATTTGCGTGGACACCGTGACTGGGTTGAGGAAAAACTCTCGGAGCACGATATGCGGGGCATCTTCCCTCTCTGGAGGGTTCCAACAAACCTTCTCATCAAAGAGCAAATGGAGTCGATGTGTTCGGTAATTATTCTGATCGAACGCCATATGAGTGAATCCTATCTCGGCAGAGAGGTAGATGCCGAGTTTGTGGAGTACATGGTGGAGAATGGAATGGATCCATGCGGTGAATCGGGGGAGTATCACACATTCGTTTGTCAGAGTCCGTTGATGAGCAAGAGTATAGTTCTGACTCATGCCGAACGCCGAGCTACACCTGAAGCTATCAGCCTGGAAATAGATTACTGGAAAGTAGCGAGGTAGTAGGAGGCCTTGTAGGGGCGGACGGCGTCGCCCTGCGAACACTCCTTCGTACAACATCCTCAATCCGTATATTTGCCGCTTGTCAGTTCCCCTGATGGATGTTGGAACAACAATTCTTGGTTTGAGTGAATGGAACGTCTTCAAAATAAAGTCGCGATTGTCACCGGTGCTGTCGTCGGAAATGGTCGAGCCTTCTGTCAACGCCTTGCGGAAGAGAGTGCAAAGGTGATGATTGCAGATATTGCCGACGCCACGGAAGTAATTGAAAATGTCCGCTCAAACGGTGGAGAAATAGATGCCGTTCGTGTTGATGTGACGAGTGAAAAAGAGACACACAAGATGGTAAAGAAGACCCTGGAACGATTTGGCAGGGTAGATATTCTGGTGAACAACGTCGGTTTTTATCATGAGGAGCCGTTTGAGTTGATTTCCTTTGAGGAATGGAAGAAGATGTTGACGATCAACCTCGATAGTCTCTTCCTGACGACAAAAGCCGTTCTTCCTGTCATGAAGGAAAACGGATTCGGCAGAATCATTGCGCTCAGCTCCGACACCGTTTGGCTTGGAACACCATATCTTGTTCATTACATCACGAGCAAGATGGGGGTGATCGGTTTTGTCCGGTCTCTTGCGAGCGAGGTAGGGAAGTATGGCATAACCGCTAATGCAGTGACCGTAGGGCTTACTGCAACACAACGACCTCCCGGCGAAAAGTTGATCGGGAACATTTTGGAGCATCTGTTGCCTCAGCAGTCGGTTCATCGTGCTGACGAGCCAGATGATATAGCTGAGGTTGTAGCCTTCCTCGCATCTCCCGAGTCATCGATCATTACCGGACAGACAATAAATGTCGACGGCGGAATGGCACGACACTAAGGGGCGCAGACATTTTACCAGCGACTACCCCATGCTCCCGCATGGGACTATCAACCGAGCGTCGCTATGCGACTTGAACAACTGAGAAGGGTGGATTCGAAGAATACCTGTCTGCCAAGTCAAAGGCAGGTCAGAAAAGATTCTTCTCTCTCTTTAGGTAATACTCCCGACGACGAAAAAACTCAGTCTCTGGTCCGGTCCGTGTTAAGCTCATCAGTGCAGCTTAGGAGTCAATTCCTCTCTACCATCTCTCGGGAAACGCTTCTAAACCCGGCGGTTGCCAACCCCGCAGTCCTCTCTACCCGCTCCAACGGGGAGTTCAGTAAAGGGCGTGTGGCAAGGCTTCGTTTCACAAGTACGCTCCACCAGGTAGACCCGAGACGAGGGAGGATCGCAGCAAGTCGCACCGGAATCGCACCTATCTGCTTCAGAATAGAATCTGATCCGTAAAGAACCGAAGCGATAATTGGAAGACTGGATGCGGTTCCACTTGAGGTGATCTCGAAACCATATCTCATAGCATACTGACGCATATGCCCGTAACCGAGGTAGTAGCGGCCGCTCGAGTATAACTCAATCCAACGATGGGTGTTGATTCTCCGCTCAAGAGATTCCCAATTTGCGCCGCCGGCAACGAAAAGCCCTCCCGGTCTCAGCCAGAGACGGGTCATCATAAAAAGCGCCGATGGGGAAGAGAAAGACTCCATGCTTCGAGCACAAAGAATCATGTCAAACTCTTCAGGATGGAACGACGCACTCTCTATTCTCCCGGCGTGATTTTTCAGCGACACATAAGGCGCTTCAAATGGAGCAAGCTCCTCCTCTGACAGAGATCCGATCAGAAGAATGGAGACAGGGCGTGTGCTATTCTTCTTGCTCGATAAGTTCTTCAAGGTCGATTCAAAAAACCAGAGATCGAGAAGTCGTTCGTCTGGTTCAGATTCTTCCTGAACAGCATGTTGAACAAGTCCGCAGACACGACAACGATAAAGGGTCGAATCTCTGTAAGAGAGCTGTTGATAATCGACAGAACCGCAGAGATTACACGAATCAAGCCATATGTCTTGCGACTGGAATTTCATAAAATGAAAGTACAAGATTTGGCCGAGTCTGGAAAATAGAAGATTCCGGGGAAGATTGTAAGGATGAGGGCGGAGGTGTGAGGAGTGAAAATCGAAAAGAGATATATCATATCTCTGTGATCTCTTCGAATCGTTTATCTCGCCTACTCTGAGGGATGTTACCCATGTTCATCAGCGTTCAACATCACGACTTTTCGTGCTCGCTGTTGAAGGTTGAGGCCTTCGTGATCTCCCCATTGGGTGTCATAGTTTTCCCCAAACCCGAGTCCACCATATATACCGACCGCAGCGGTAATCTCTGCTTCGTCAAGTTCGGAGAAATCATCGACGTTCTGGGAAAAGGTGGGATGATCGTCGTACTTGGCATGGTTCACAACCGAAAAGATCTGTGGTGGATCGAGAAGATCGACGTTATGCCCGGTCTCTTTTACATCGTCCGTGAAGACCTGAATGATACCATTGAGGAACATCACCCTTCCGGGAAGAATAAATCGACCTTCATCCTCTACCGTAAAAGCGGCTGTGCGACTGACTGTTGAGCATTTCAGAAGGAACTCGCAGAGTAGATACGCGTTGTATTCGTTATCGGCAACGTATGTGATACCACTTGCTATTGAGTTATCGCGTGTGCCTCCCCAGCGAACATGGAACAATCCTTCAGATTCAAGTGCCTCGACTGCCTCAACCCAATTGCCGACTTCAATTTTCTTGGCCAACAACCGCTTGCGAAAATGATAACGGGCAGTTCTATACGGCATCTCAGGCAAGTGATCATAATTGGGGAAAAGGATATAGCGTTTCAGGTCGATCTTGTCGCAACTCCAGATGAATTCGGAGTTATACCAATGTTGAAGGCGAGCGATCTCTCCCCATCCTTCGTTTGAGATGCTGTTTTTCCCGTTATCGTCAACGTAATAGCGAAGTGCACGAGGCATAGATCAAGTTGAGATTTTCGAATGTCAATTGTCGAGTTTTGAATGTAGAGTAGTTTCCTTCCTTGCGATCATGAATGCACGATCACAAAAGCGGTTGTAAGCAGATAAGCAGATAAGCGGTACAGTCCTGCGTGAGATTGGTTGACGCCATCTTTTGTCTATTCGACATTCGAAAATCGTTCGCCGTGGCGGATTGCAAATCCAAACTCTATCTCTGCACCATATTCTGAACGTACTTGCCGAGCATGTCAAACTCAAGGTTTACCGTATCACCAACGTTTAGTTGACCAAACGTTGTCTTCTCGAATGTGTGTGGAATAATTGAAACCATGCAGACGTTTTCTACAGCCTCTGCAGTTGTGAGTGAGACGCCATCGATAGCAATGGAACCGACGGGTATCACAAGCGGAGTATACTCTTCAGGGTACTCGATCCGGAAAAGCCATGAGCTTGCAAGATCTTCCCGCTCGACTACAGTGCCGAGGGTGTCCACATGTCCCAACATACAATGTCCACCGAGTCGATCTCCCGCTCGAAGAGCACGTTCAAGGTTTACATTCCGTCCTTTCTTAAACAAGCCAAGAGTTGTCTTTTTAAGCGTTTCCTCGACGGCGGTTACGGTAAACGAATATTCATCCCGTTGAATCACTGTCTGGCAACAACCGTTCAGAGCGATTGAGTCATCTTTCTTCAAGTCATCCAGCACACTTCGAGCCTTTATCGTAATGTCTATCGCGTTGCTACCACGAGGAGCAACATCCTCGACAGTCCCGATTTCCTCTACAAGGCCTGTAAACATGGTCTCTTGTTGGTTGCATAGAAGATAGAATACAACAGGTAGGATCTCTTCACTATGTCCTGCCTTCCTCTCTTAATCTTCCGTCGTTGTAGTCGTCACTTCATCGTCGATTCGATCACGAACAGCCGGTTTTACGAAGATGTCACCAAGGCCCACCTCATGAAGTGAGCGGGCCAGTACATTGATCCGTCGTGTCTGATGATGTCTTCGATTAATAAGTATTACACGCTGATTATCTATCATACAGAGACCTCCCTCAAAATTGCCGGCCTCAAGTCTGACCTTGATCTCCTTCTGTGCTGCCAACTCTTTCAGCTCGTCGTAAAATTCCTGTTGAGTCATTGGTTACATGTTCGGGTTTCAGTTCTCGTGATTAACGGCGCCGATGCACATCCCGTCTCCTATCGGGACGATCACGGCATCGATTTTAGGATGCTCTGCCATATACTGATTAAAGGCCTGAATGCCTTGCACATCTTCCCGATCCGTATGCTGATCAGTGACTTCACCCCAGGCAAGAGCGTTGTCGCCGGCAATAACTCCCCCTGATCGGATCAACGGAAGAAGCAAATCGACATATCGAATATAGCTCGGTTTGTCGGCATCGATGAAGGCAAAGTCGTAAGGATTTGAGTTGCCAAGCTTCCGTTCAAGCAGATCAATCGCAGAGCCGACATGGAGTGTGATCTTCTCTTGAAGCCCTGCTTTAGCGATATACTTCCGAGCAAACTCGGCATGGAGGGGATCGACTTCGATTGTATCTACATGGCCACCTTCCGGAAGTGCACGGGCCATGACAATCGCACTGTATCCACCAAGCGTTCCTATCTCGATCACACGTCGGGCACCAGTTGCCTTGAGGAACAGACCGATGAACGCAGCCTGTTCCGGACTTATCTGGATGGTTGGTATTTCGGCCTGCCCCATCTCTTTCTGCAACTCTTTCAGAAGATCATCCTCAACCGGAAAGAGATCGATCATATAGTCTACAAGCTTGTCGTCAAGTGGTGTTCCTTTCATCCCCGGTATATTGCGTCTTCTGATCGAATATCGTTGCGTGTAACCGTTCGGTTTTGCCGTTGGAACACGTCGAATATAGCCGTAACAAGTCATCCGACGATGCGTGAGAGCGAGGTTGAACGTAAAAAATGGAAGCAACCCGAAATCGGATTTGTGTGATTGAATGTACGCAGATAATTCGGGGCAGCAACGGACAGGTATGGAAGAGGAATGAACGACAAAACCTTACAACCCGAAGTTAATGGCTATCAACTACTGGAGCTGATCGGCTCGGGCGGAATGAGCAAAGTCTGGCGAGCAGAGAACCTCCAGAATGCCGCAGAGGTAGCAATAAAGATCATTCCTATCGAAGACCTGGCATCTGACTTTGAACGTCGCCTGCGACGAGAGCCTGAAATCCATCAGAATCTTCAGCATGAAAATATCGTGGCTCTTCTCGACTGGTTTCGCGAAGGAGACAACTTTTACCTCGTCATGGAATATGTCCCTGGGGTCTCTCTCTCAAAGATCATTCGTGATTCCGGGCCACTCGACTTCAATCGGACACGCAAGATTATGCGGGATATCCTGCGTGCGGTACATCACCTTCACATGAACGATGTGCTGCATAGGGATATCAAGCCTGGAAACATTCTGATTGCTCCTGATCGACGGGCAAAACTGACGGACTTCGGCATTGCCAAGTTCTCGTGGCAGCAGGGAGAGACACGTACACAGAAAGGGCTTGGCACTCCCGAGTACATGTCACCGGAGCAAGTGCGAGGGAGGGCAATAGATTATCGAACAGATATCTGGTCTCTTGGCGTAACACTCTTTGAGATGCTGACCGGCCGGAAGCCTTTCTCCCGGAGTGAAGAGACTCCGGCACATTACGCGGAGGTGATCGGAAAGATCATGAACGAGGATGTACCCGATCCGCGTTCCTTCGCTCCAAGTGTACCGGATGATGCGATCAAGATTATTCGCAAGGCTATGGCGAAAAACCCGGCTGATCGTTTTGGCAGCTGCGCTGAGTTGCTTGGCACTCTTGAAACAGTTGACGAGACGAAAGTAACTCCGTTTGTTGATCAGGATGCTACTCTTGTTCTACAAAATTCAGCCGTTCAACCGCTGGGTCAGATCCCATCGCTGCCGGCTCCACCACCGAGAAGTGCTGCTGAAGGAGGGCCTGAGGTCAAGGAGAGCGGGTCGAGCAAAACCGGATTGATCCTCGCCCTTGTTCTTCTGCTTCTTGCTGCGGGAGGATATTTCGGGTATACCTGGTATAACCAATATCAAGGTGAGAAGCAAAAGGAACCCTTGACGAAAGAGCGTGCGTTTGAAATTTCCCGCGAGCTTGCGGGTGACTACAAACGATTCGCATACGATGGCAACGTTCCTGCTCTTACCACGCTCTACGCAACCGAGGGGGTTTCCTACTTTCGATTTCGAAACGTCGGCCGCGAATTGATCGGTAAGGATTATGCGAACTATTTTGCCAGAATCGAGCGAACCGATCGTCTTGAAGTGACTGTGAATCGGGTTGACGTTAAGGATGATTCCACCTTAACCACTCAATGGGTTCTTGCCTATGAACGGTTAAAAGATGATGGTACCATTCTTCGAGGGGAAGCGGTCCACGATCTGACGATACGTCGTTTCGGTGGCGATTGGTTGATTCTCAGGGAGAAACAGCAGGCTATACGTCGGGATAATCAGGCGCCACCACCACCCGACACAACGGTTGTTGATACAACGGAAGTTGAAGAAGAGCCGGTTGTAGAGGAGGATGAACCGAAGCTGCCAAGCAACCGGGAAATACGTGACGCAATCGATGCAATTCTGGTTCTTATCAACAATGAAAAGAGTGATCAGGCATGGAGACAGTATGCATCGGATGAGTTGAAGGAGATTTCAAACGGCTTCCCCGCAGAACTTGCTGAAGGAAGCCTGAGTATCAGGAACGTAACGGTCAGCCGAGGGGAAGCAACCGCAATCCTCGTGAAGAGTGCTGGTTTTACACAGAATGAACTGACGGTTCGCTTCGGATTTGCTCCGGGAGATGAGCTGGAACTGAACAGAGTCACTCTCTCGGAATAGAATGTCATGAGAGAGGATACCAACCATAACAAAGAGACTCCTTCAACGCAGTTCCATCTTGCCTCAGGCACGCATATTGGCTTGCACCGTTCAGAGAATCAGGATGCGTTTGCAGTTCGCAGAACTCCTGACGGAGGCACGCTCCTGGTGGTTGCTGATGGTATGGGAGGACATAAGGGAGGAGCAGATGCGAGCAGGATTGCAGTTGATGTCTTTCTCAAAGAAGCAGAACAAGCTCAGGAGATCTCGCCCGATCGTATGGAGCATGGGATCCATGAGGCTAACAGGATAGTCTTCAACGAAGCAGAGCAGGACAGTTCCCTGAAGGGTATGGGTACAACGCTTGTGGCTTCATATCTGAAGGAAGGAAAGGGGATAGTTATCAATCTTGGAGATAGTCGTGGATATCTCTTTGGGAATGGTGAGTTGAGAGAGATAACGCGAGATCATCGTCTGGTAGCCGAAATGGTAGCACGTGGTGAACTTACTCCTGAAGAAGCAGAGTATCATCCGAAGCGAAATGTCCTGAGCCAGGCTATCGGCATGAAGGAACCGCCGAAACCTGATCTATTCAACCTCTCCTTCTTACCCGGCGATATCCTCTTGCTCTGCACCGATGGTCTGCACGGCATGATTGATGATAGTGAAATAAAGCGAATACTTGCAACGGGCTGGAGCCTTCAGGCCAAGTGCGACTCACTAATTGAAGCTGCTCTGGACGGAGGAGGGCGAGACAACGTGACCCTGATTCTTGCCGAGGCTGTCACAGAAGATGGCTTGTCCAGTGGTCCGGCGACCGATCCTGGAGAGAGGGGAAAGCAAGCCTCTCGAAAAAAAGGAGACCGTATCATAAAAGGAGGGGTGATCCTTCTCGGTGCAGTCCTGATCGGCGGTGGAGTCTGGGGTGGGTATGAACTCGACCTCTTTACGAACGAAGTATCAACAGCCGATACGCTCGCAATAGACAGCACGTGGCAAGAGATTGATACGAATACGCTCCAGGTAACCCCGGGAGAACAGATAAATGACAGGGGAACGAATGATACTCTTCCGAAACTGAATCTCGAATAATCGGCACTACATAATGCGTGGACTTATTGATAGGCTTTTTCCGAAAGATGTCGAGCAAAAACCCTCTTCCAGATTAGTTGAGCGGGGACTTGAAGCATTGCGTCTGGCTCGAGACGAACACGCTGTGACAATGGGATCTACTCGACGGGTCCCCTCACATTTTGAGCTTCGTTTCTCCCCAAACCGTCGTGAGAAAATAGCCGGGATGGGTGCATTGAGTGATATGGAGTTCTTCTTCAAGGATGAATTGATGAAGGATCTGGCAGCAGAGAGTATGCGGACGTTTGGCGATCACACTCTACATGTCCGTGTTGCTGATGATCCAGGATTGAGCGACAACGAACTCTATGCAATTGTGTTGAATCCCGAGCGTCGTTCTCGACCTACGGACCATACAGGCGGATTACCTACCAGCAAGCCCGACCTGCACGACGATGCAACACTCGTTCTTGAGGCTCAGAGCACAGATCATGAAACCGATGAATCTGCGACCCTTGTGTTGGACGATGGTGAAGATCGATTCTCTTGCCCTATACTTAGGATCCGGTTCCCGAACAATCCTTTCATGGAGAGGGAGCTACATGGAGATCATTGGATTATCGGAAGACGTGGTTCATCGGGCACACCACTGCCCGATGGATTTCAAAAGTTGGATCTCGATTTGCCGACGACTGCCTCACGTGAGCAGATACGTCTCGAGATCGATTCATCCTCCGTACTCATCACTCGCATTGGAAAAGGAGCGATAATCTTCCCTGATAGCAAGGATTTGAACCCGAACGAATCACGTCGGGTTGAATTGGGGGCGTCGTTTTTTGTTGAGGGGGTTGAGTTGTGCATAGATCTTGCATAGTGGAAGAATCGGGCTTTCTCCCTTATCTTTTTGTGATACCTTTAGAAGGAAAATGTTCACTCTACAAGGTGAGAATAGAATATCCATGGGCCTTATACACCGATTACCAGAATCGTTAGCCAATAAAATTGCCGCTGGAGAGGTCGTGCAGCGTCCGGCCTCTGTGGTCAAGGAGTTAGTTGAGAATGCCCTTGATGCGGGGACTACGGAGATTACCCTTGTTGTCAAAAATGCAGGGAAATCGTTGATCTTCGTCCAGGATAACGGCTCGGGCATGAGTGAGGAAGATGCGCACCTTGCGTTCGATAGACATGCAACCAGTAAGATAAGCTCGCAAAATGACCTTGACCGCATCCTGACGCTCGGTTTTCGTGGGGAAGCTCTTGCGGCGATCTCTTCGGTTGCTCAGGTAGAATTGAAGACTCGTCGCGAAGAGGATGAGCTTGGCACGCTTGTGCGTGTCGAGAATGGCGAGTTAATCGAGGTTGCGAAAACCGCCTGCGAAAAAGGGACGTCCGTTTCTGTCAAAAACCTCTTTTTTTCTGTTCCCGCCCGTCGCAAGTTTCTGAAGAGCAATCCAACTGAGTTCAAGCATATAGCCGAGATAATGCAGGCTTTTGCTCTGAGCTATCCATCTGTCTCTTTTGCTTTCAGCGATAATGACACCCTGGTCCTGCATGCCAAGCCAGGAACTCTTGAAGAACGGATTCAGGCTGTCTACAACGAGGAGATGATAAACGGACTCCTCCCCTTTGAAGCCGAATCTGAAGGAGTGAAAGTGACCGGCTTCCTCGGCAGACCAAACTTTGCCCGTAAATCGAGGGTAGATCAGTATCTCTTCATGAACGGTCGGGTAATCACCAGCAAGCTTCTCTCCCATGCCGTCTATACCGGGTATGAGCATCTGCTCGACAAGCAAAGCTACCCACCCTACGTCCTCTTCATCGAGCTTGATCCTGAGCGAGTTGATGTGAATGTGCATCCCGCAAAGAGCGAGGTCAAGTTTGATGATGAGCAGATGATTTATGCTCTCCTTCAGGATGCAACTCGACGAACGCTCAGCGAGCATAACCTGACACCGGCTATGAAAATGCCGGAGGGCGACACGGGTGAAGGAGTGATTGCTGCACTTCGCTATGCATTGCCAAACTATGATCGCGCTGAAAGATTTCCAGCCGAATCCGGATCGATAGAAGGAACCGGTGCGGGTGGGGGCCGCTCAAGTCGACCAACAGCTGATGATGATCTTCCACCTCTCTCACGCTATGAGAAAGAGAAAAGGGAATCCGGTTCAGGCGATCTCTTCCGGTCTCTTTTTATTGATCCCTATGGTCCGGGAAGTGAAAGGGGGAGTGAATCGACCACACCGAACGCAGCTGAGGCCGATCGGAGTTTAGGTGCGACAATACCGCAGCAGGTCCGCTCGGTCAGTGATGATAACGATCTGCGCGTTGGCATGTGGCAGGTCCATAACAAGTATATCATCACACAGATCCGAAGCGGCATCATGATCGTCGACCAACATGTTGCTCATGAACGTATCCTCTACGAACAAGCATTACGCAACATGGAGACTTCGATGCCTATGTCTCAGCAGTTGCTCTTTCCGCTTCAGATGAAGGTTGCACCTGCTGAGTTCGCACTCATACGCGAACTACGGAACAATCTGGTAGCTCTCGGGTTTGAACTGTTGCTTGAACAAGGAGAACATGTAGAGGTACTGGGGGTTCCGATTGATGTACGACCGGGGCAAGAGGAGAGTATCTTGCGGGAATTGATAGATCAGTACCATGAGTATCAACAGATGGGAAAGACAGATCAGCGCGATATGCTCGCAGCATCGTTTGCCTGTCGTGCCTCAATAAAGGCCGGAGATCCGTTGACCGAACCGGAGATGCTCAGTCTGGTTGAACAACTCTTCTCCTCCACAATGCCGTACGTCTGCCCGCATGGACGACCAGTTGTTGTCAGGATTGACCTGGGAGAGCTTGATCGCAGGTTCGGGAGAACCTCATGAAGCAGAGAATCACAGGTATAGAGAACGGTGAGAAGAGTTGAATAAACCCACAAATGAGCAGGAGAGGATAAATATCATAGAGTAATGAATTCCGAGTCTTCGTTTCCTCTACCCTCGGTGACTATTAGACGTTTCTCTCAACATCCCCCGAACCACTTGAACAACCCAAGTGGAATCAAGATATAGAGTACCAGCCCTTTGATGAAAAAGAAGAGAAATCCCGATATACCAAAGCGTTTAGCAAGTCTCTTCAGACGTGAAGGCTTTTCTTTGGTCTTTACCCTCTCCGGTTCTTCGGCAACGAGTGTAGATTCTTTTGCTTTTTCCTCCATAGTCGAGAGAGTTATCTAAAGATAGAGAAGAATCTTTTCTGACCTGCCCGTGACTTGGCAGACAGGTATTCTTTGAATCCACCCTTCTCATTGATATGCCAGCAAAGCCTGAGTGAAAAATCTACCATTTGTTCTTGTTTTGACACTCCCCTGCTCTTTCTTGCCATACGACACAAAAGAGGTAGAGACTCGCAGGAAGTCGGGTCATTGGAGGTCGCATAGCGACGCTCGGTTGCAAAACTAGCCCAGCCGTTTACCGCTGGGACGTTTGTTATTCTCTCGACCCTCGACTCTCGACGCCATTCTTCCTGTCTCCTTGTCTCCCTGTCTCCTTGTCTCCTTGTCTTCCCCCTCGACTCCTCGACATCAGAAAAGTAAAAAAAAGCAAGGGAACGGCCGAGGCCCTTCCCTTGCACGATAACATAGCATATACTACCTACTCCTCTGTCTGGTTAGAAATCTGTATGGCTGATTTCGTACCAGGCACTGCTTAGCCCATTCCAGATCACGGTCAGAGCATCCTTGCCTTCCAGTGTTTTGTTAGCGGTAAAGGTGTGAGTCGATGCGCTCGTGAGCAGCTCGATTCCATTCGTTCCCGTCGCTGTGCACTGAATAACCAGAATCTGTCCTTCTTTTCCAGCAGCAAGTGTGATGGTCCTGTTTGCAGGAGCGC
>JAGWAZ010000050.1:18201-18629 GCA_021296135.1 Chlorobiota bacterium
GGGCTTGAGGAGCCTTGAATCCTACATAGAGAGGAGCAGTTGCTCCACTATAGGTGAAGTTGCCGTTATTGCCTACATAAAAACGCAGCTCACGAGGTACGCTATCTACGTTTCCGATCCATAGGTCTACATTACCGAAATAGGCAGTTCGGTTGTATGCAGAGATATCGGTTTGTGTAGGAGTAGTCGCGTTATCTCCATTGTATCCGAAGCTGTTGTCCCCTACGGTAAGGTTACGTCCACCAGGGATCGCCGAGGCAGTACCTTTTGCCAGATTGTAATGTCCACCCCCGACTGTGGAAAATTCTGCTTGGGCCTCATTGTAAGCTCCACCCCCGACTGTGGAATATTGTCTTTGTGTCTTATTGTAAGCTCCACCCCCGACTGTGGAACCCCTTTCTTCTGCCCGGTTGTTATATCCACCCCCG
>JAGWAZ010000005.1 GCA_021296135.1 Chlorobiota bacterium
CTTTCTCGACGCGTGCTCATCGACATACAATGGCCTCCTTCTGTGCGCCTGCCTGCCTGTTGCAGGCAGGTCGGATATGTGTAATCTCTAGAAAAGGACTGTACGCTAAGGTAAGCATTCTCTACCCACTTCCCGACTTTTTCAACAGACTGATAGTGTTCAATTCCCTGAGGAACTTCGCTTACCCATTGATTCAAATGGGCCTGATCTTTGCGACTGGGATATGGACCCAACTTCTCCAGATCCTAATTCTAATTGCTGCCCTAATGGTCTAAGCAGCGTAATAGAAGGCCGACCTGGTAATAATGCTGGGAGTAATCGGCACAACGGGCTTCATGTTACTATGGGCGGTGTAATGGGATACTTTATCTCTCCTGCGGCTGCCATTGAGGAACATCAGCGAGGAGACGTTTGAGCGATTGAAGCAAGTATACAAACCCGACTATCAATTGACCGAGCTTGATGAATAGGACGATCATACCTGTATCTCATCCATTCTTGTATCTTATGTCTGAAAAAGCGGTGAAAAACAGTGAAACAACCAACATGGGGGTGAATATGGCCAAACCGACTCGACTCGATTACTCTCAGTATCTGCTCAGCAGCCCAATCAACTATACCGTAACCCATTTTATCAGTTCAAGCACCGGTTGTTCGGGGAGTATTTGCGGAAACAACTGAAATCTCCCACTATTTTCATGGAGCTTGCGTAAGTCCTATCATAATGAAATTGAGTCAGCACTTTTCCTTTGAGTTTCTAATTAACGTCTCTTCATGTCACTTCGAGAACAAATTGATCGTGCAGTTGCGGTGATCCGTGAGCATACTGATGCCGCCCCTGAGGTTGGCATTATCATTGGAACCGGCCTTGGGAAGATTGCCGAAGCGATTGAGATTGCCACGACCATTGATTACAGCGACATTCCCGGCTTTGTCCGCTCAACGGTAGAATCACACGAAGGACGTCTGATTTTTGGAACGCTCGGTGGAAAATCTGTGGTTGCAATGCAGGGGCGGTTCCATTACTATGAAGGATATTCAATGGGAGAGATCACTTTCCCTGTCCGTGTCATCTCAGCCCTTGGAGCAGGTTTACTCCTCGTTTCCAATGCCTGTGGGGGGATGAATCCGCTCTACCGTCGCGGGGATATCATGTTGATCGACGATCACATCAACCTGATCGGCGACAACCCTTTAATAGGACCAAACGATGATTCACTTGGTCCTCGCTTCCCCGATATGTCTGAGCCATACAGCTATGAGTTGCTGCAGATAGCTGAAGAAGCGGCCCTTGATCTGAAGGTGAAAGTCCAACGGGGTGTTTATGTTGCTGTCGCCGGTCCGAATCTTGAGACTCGTGCAGAATATCGCTTCCTTCGTGGTATCGGTGCAGATGTGGTTGGTATGAGCACTGTTCCAGAAGTAATAGTTGCCCGCCACAGCGATATGAAAGTCTTTGGTATCTCCATTGTTACTGACGAATGTTTCCCCGATAACCTGGCCCCGGTAAGCATTCCGGAAATTCTCGAAGCAGCAGGACAAGCCGAGCCAAAAGTGACAGATATTATGATTGAGGTAGTCAAAAGAGTCACACCGTAATGAAAGCCGCTACTCATACCCAAGCAGATACTCCTGGAGCATCATGAGCCCTTGGTTCCTCTTCGTGCGTTCTTGGCGGTTCCTCTTCTCTCCGAAATGAAAAAGCACACAGATTATGAGAAAGGTCCGATCTAATGTCTTGCTAAGGGAAACGACATTCGAGTCGTTCATAAAGAAAAATAGACGAGCAGATTATCGATTATGGTAGAATTTGTCCGTTCCCGACAACATTCTTCTTATCACTCCTTCGTCATACCACTTGCCCGAACATACATTGTACCACCAATCGCAAGTTGATTTGATTGATAAAAAACTTCATTCGCCCAACCCGAACATCCGTGAACGGGCTATTCTTGTCGGACTTATTGTCTATCCTGTCACACGTCAGGTTGCTGAAGAGCATCTTGTTGAGCTTGAGCTTCTTGCTGATACGGCTGGTGCTGACACGGTTCACCGTGTGATTCAGTCGCTTCCGAAGCCGAATGTCACTTGGTATATCGGCAAGGGGAAAGTCGAGGAGATCAGGGAGATAATCGAGGAGGATGAATCGATCACTCTGATTATCGTTGATGATGATCTCTCACCGGTACAGCTTCGCAATCTGGAGCGAGAGTTTGAGCGGAAGGTTGTTGATCGCAGTGGCTTGATACTCGATATCTTTGCCTCACGTGCTCGCTCACGCGAAGCACGCACACAGGTTGAGCATGCCCAATTGCTCTATCTGATGCCGCGGCTGACCAGAATGTGGACGCACCTTTGCAAGCAGTATGGAGGCATTGGAACGAAAGGACCGGGTGAGACGCAGATCGAGACCGACCGAAGGATTATTAAAACCCGTCTTGCGCATCTACGCGACAAGCTTTCGAAGATTGAGACACAACGGGAAACCCAGAGAAAGCGGCGGAGCGAAATGTTCCGTGTTTCGCTTGTTGGCTACACAAACACCGGCAAGTCAACACTGATGAACGAGCTTGTTAAGAATACGCAGGTTCATGCCGAAGATCGCCCTTTTGCAACGCTTGATACGACAGTACGGCAAGTTAAGTTAAAGCCTGGGTGTGCGGTTCTACTGAGCGATACGGTCGGATTTATTCGAAAGCTTCCATCTCACCTGCTTGCTGGATTCCACTCAACTCTCGCAGAGGCTCGCGAGGCTAACCTCCTTCTTCACGTTGTTGATATTTCATCACCAAGCGTTTATGAGCAGATTGCTGTGGTCGAGGAAACTCTCAGGGAGATTGACGCAGGACATATTCCAGTCTTGGTAGTCTTCAACAAGATAGACCTGCTTGAGCCAGGTAATGACAGGTTACGGCATCTCTCCAATCATTATTCCGGTAGCATGGCAATTTCTGCCACAAAGGGACTTGGAATTCATGCTCTTCGAGAGCAGATTGCCACGATAGTAGAGAAGGCCTATGGAGAACGTATTATTCGGGTTCCGATGTCAGGTTCGCATTATTTGCCAGAGCCCATGGGTGGTTACCGGGAGGGACAACCGTCTGCCTCTACGACCAACGACTAACTATGATGACAATCGAACTAATACCCTGATGATATATAGGAATCGCATTCGACAGATAAAATTCATCCTTCTGTTTGTGCTATTGAGCACAGTTCCTCTTCGTGCCCAACAGTCTAAAATTTTGGTTCCGATGGATAATGCGCAAACCGATCATCTAAAAGCATACGGGGTTGCTTACTGGATTCTCGGAAAGGGGTATGAGGTTGATTGGTTATTAAACTATCGTGGTGGTTCGTTCATGTTTGATTATGCCGATTTTGCAGCGGCCGAGTGCCGTATCCGTGGGGTTGGATTCGAAACAATAAGTGGTGCGGGTACAGCCGTTATCTATAGTGAAGTGCAAGGCGAGTCGGCGAACATGGATGTTGTCCGTATGGAGACGGCACCAAAAATTGCCGTCTACGTTCCGCCAAACTTCCAGCCGTGGGATGATGCGGTGACCATGGCAATGGAGTATGCGGAGATTCCGTACGATAAGGTTTGGGATAAGGAAGTGATAGAGGGCAAACTCTCAGAATATGATTGGCTTCATCTTCACCATGAGGATTTCACTGGGCAATATGGGAAGTTCTATGCAACGCATCGGTTTGAGCCCTGGTATCAGCAACAGGTTGCTTTGCTTGAAACAACAGCTCAAGAGCTTGGTTATGCAAAGGTTTCGAAGTTAAAGCTTGACGTAGTAAAGACGATCAAGGAATATATAGCGGGAGGAGGATTCCTCTTTGCAATGTGCTCGGCGACCGACACCTATGATGTTGCTCTTGCAGCTGAGAACACGGACATCTGCGCTGAGATTTTCGATGGGGATCCCGCCGATCCCGATATGCAGAGGAAGCTCGATTTTACGCAGACGCTTGCGTTCGAGAACTTCACTGTTGAGGAAGATCAGTTCCAGTACGAGTATTCATCAATCGATGTTCAGCCGAACACATACTCAGCTCCGGCAAACGACCGTTTTACTCTCTTCGACTTTTCTGCAAAGCACGATCCAGTCCCAACGATGCTGACGCAGTGTCATGTTGCGGTCGTAAGTGGGTTCCTTGGGCAGACAACAGCTTTTCATAAAGAGTATGTCAAGAAGAGCGTGACGATTCTCGCGGAGCGTGACGGAACCGATGAGGTGAAGTATATTACCGGCAACTATGGCCGTGGGACGTTTACCTTTTATGCGGGACACGATCCGGAGGATTATCAGCACGCAATTCATGACCCGCCAACAGATTTGGCCTTGCACAAGAATTCTCCCGGATATCGACTAATTTTGAACAATATCCTCTTCCCTTCTGCGAAGAAAAAGAAACAGAAGACATAAGAAGAAGGCTTAGAAATCATCCCGAAAGAATAGATAAGGATTTTGTGTAGGATAATTTTATTTGGAGAAGCGACATGAAAAACCTAACCCTGATCATCGCCGCATTTGTTTGTCTGTTTGTCGTTGCTGTCCAAGCACAGGAGGATGCAACAGAAATAGAATGGGTAGACATTAACACAGCGCTTGAAAACGTTGGAGAGAACGAAAAGAAAATCGTAATTGATTTCTATACCGATTGGTGTGGTTGGTGCAAGGTGATGGATCGCAAGACATATAGCGATAGCAGCATTGTTGCCTACATAAACGAACATTATCTTGCCGTGAAGTTCAATCCTGAGAAAGGGGATTCAGTCGTGTACGATGGAGAGACATACTCCGCCCGTCAGTTTGCAGCAGCATGGCAGGTGCGGGGCTATCCGGCTACAGGATTTGTGAGCGAGAATGCTGAAGCACTGGTATTGTTACCCGGATACCAAGGCCCTGATGAGTTCCTTCGCATCCTCCAGTATTTTGGTGGCGATCACCATCTGACCAGTACATTCGAGGAATACGTTGCCGGAGAGAATTCAACAGTTGAGGAGTAAATTTTTCCCCCGATGTGTGTTGCGTTCAGACGATTGGAGCCTTTGCGCTTTGATCGTCCGTTCCGGTTCTGTTTCAAAGATAATGTGATCCCGTTACTTTCCCCAATTTTCTTCGTCTCAAGAGCATATTATGGTAATTCGCTCATGGCTATCAGTCAATAACCTATGAAGCATATAACCTTGATTCAATCTCTCTTTTATCCTCTCATCTTTTTGACTTGCACTCTTCTTTTCTCCTCAAAAGGGCTTGCACAGGAGCCTCGCATCCACTATTCCGTCTCAATTCCTGATCCTGAGTCCGAGTCGTTTCATGTTACCGCAGACATCTATGATATTGCACTCGACACAATGATCTTCCATTTTCCGATCTGGGCTCCGGGAGCCTATGATGTGGTCAACTATGGTGCTTTTGTTTCCAACCTTTCGGTTGGTGGTGATGAGGAGAACTCAGCCCAGATTGTTGAAGTCGATTCAAGCACGTATCAGATCATCAACCCTCCCAGATACCTGCAGCTTGTCTATCGCGTTCAGGACATCGAAAATCTTGATAACAGTGCGTGGTTCGGTCTTTCAGATATTGAGGACACCTCAGGCATTGCTTTTGCAAACGGTCCTGCTCTCTTCGGTTATCCAAAGGGATATAAGGAGATACCCTATACGGTAACCTATACGCCACCACCTGGCTGGAACCTTGCGGTTGCGCTCGATCCAATTCAGGGAACAGAGGGTACCTTCAGCGCAAGGAACTACGATGAACTGGTTGACGCTCCGGTGCAGATGGGGAAGTTTCAGCAATGGGAGTTCAAGGTCGATGGAATTCCCCATATGATTACAGTGACAGCGCCACAACGTTTGAGCGAAGAGGCTGGTCAGGAATTGGCCAAGACAACAGAAGATGTGGTAAAACTATACAGTCAGTTCTTTGGGGAGATGCCGTATGACCGTTATCTGTTTCAGTATTATTTCACAAAGGCTAATGATGAGGTTCAGAGCTTTGGCGCGCTGGAACATGCAAATAGTTCTACCTATCTGATGCCCTGGGTTGGGGAGCAATCTATCTCGAATATCATGCAGCCAATCATTTCCCATGAGTACTGGCATCTCTGGAGTCCGAAACTGATACATGTTGATGAACTGGGTCCCTTCGACTATCAAAATCTCCCGGCAACCGAGTCGCTTTGGTTTCATGAGGGGCTGACCGAGTACTATGCCCGTGTACTGTTGCAACGGCATCGCTTGCGCGATCCGCGTGATTTCTTTACAACGTTCAGTTCACATATCGCCGATCTTTATAACGTTGAACAACCAGAACCGATAACAACTCTGAGTCGTGAGTTACCTTGGAGGCCGATCAAAGAGATATATGCTCTCTACACAAAAGGACCGGTCCTTGGTCTGATGCTCGATGCTGAGATCCGATTGCAGACCGGGAACAAAAAATCACTCGACGATGCTATGCGTCATTTCAATCGCGAATATGGCGACCATACTGGTGGAAAGAATTTTGATGATGATGACATTATTCCGATTATTGAGAATGCAACCGGAACGGACCTTGCAGGTTTCTACACGAACTATATTGCGGGAACCAAATCTTTTCCATTTGATGAAATGCTTCCGAAGATTGGTCTGGAAGGAGTGCAGATCCCTTTCTTTGGTGCACGAATGACAAATATCAGGGCAGGATGGAGAGTACGGATTCTTGATGACCATGGATGCGCTCTTAGGAGCGGTCTTCAGAAAAACGACACACTGGTTGCTGTCGAAGTCGACCGAGGCGATCGGCAGCCGGTGAAGTCACTCGATGTCAAGCCTGCATATTTTGCAGTCTGGATAGCTCAGTTTGCTGACAAAGAGATAACTCTTGTTATCCGACGTGGAGGTGAAGAGATAGAGTTGCCTCTTGATATAGCCTTCTGGCAGTTTGCCGGCGTGATTCCTGACCCTAAAGCAACAGGAATGGCTCTTGAGATACGCCAGAGTATGCTTGGTCTCTGAACAGAAGAGAACCAGCTTACTCTGTGAAGATGATAACGATGATGATTTGAATACACTATGATGAATAAGAAGAACAGACGTCACTTTCTTAGCACGCTCGTTGGTGGTGCAGTTGTTGCCCCGGGATTGCTTCGTGCACAGAGGGTACATGACCTCCCCCCTAAATCATCCGATTCCGATTCCACCGATACATATTTATCTCGGCCAGATTTAACTGTGAGTGGTGATTCAATCCAAACCAGAAGAGGTAGGGAGAGAAGAGACGAAACACTGCTTAAGCCTTTGGCTCTGAAGGAAGGCTCAACGATCGGAATCGTTGCTCCCGCAAGTGGTGTTAACAGAGGAGATATTACCTCGGCGGTGGTGTCGTTGCAGAGACTCGGTTTCAACGTGAAGACTGGGAAGCATTTGACAAGGGGTTTTGGATATTTAGCTGCGAAGGATGAGGTACGGGCTGAGGAGTTCATGAAGTTTGTGTGTGATCCCGAAATCGACTGCGTGATGGCGGTTCGTGGTGGTTATGGTGTAATGCGAATTCTTCCTATGCTTGATTTTGATGTGATTCGCGCCAATCCGAAAGTTATCATTGGCTATTCAGATATTACCGCTCTTGTCAATGCTGTCTACCAGAAGTCACGACTGATTGCCTTTCATGGTCCGGTTGCTACATCCGAGTTCGATGCCTACTCAGTCGATTCGTTTCGACGCACACTGATGGAGACCGAACCGCCAGGGAAGTTTGCCGAGAGTGATGAGTATAGTGGATCGAGATTCAGTGAAGCGAAAGCCTCAACGATAGTGTCGGGAAAAGCAACCGGACGGCTCGTTGGTGGCAACCTCTCCCTTGTCAGCGATGTGATGGGAACGCCTTATGAGATTGATCTGCAGGGGAAAATCCTCTTTCTTGAAGAGATTGCCGAAGAGCCATACCGCGTTGATCGAATGCTGACCCAACTTGCTCTAAGTGGTCAGCTGGCTCAATGCGCAGGGGTTGCGTTTGGTCGTTTTCGCAAGTGCGAAGCTCCACGAGGTGGTGGAGAATTTACTGTCTCTCTCTCTTTGGAGCAGGTGATTCGCCGAGCACTCGAACCTCTCGAGATCCCAACTCTGTATGGCCTTTCAATCGGACATATCAGTAAGAAGTTGACAGTCCCTATTGGAGGCCTTGCTACGCTCGATGCTGATGAAAAGACGTTGTCATTGGATGAAGCAGTTGTTGTGTAAAGCAAGAAAGGACCTGCCTCCCTATGCCTCCTCGGCACGTTTCTTCAATCCTCCTCGTTCTCAGCCCTCGGTTCCAGGAACCGACCACCGACGATCGCCTCAAGTATCATCACTGATGGTTCAACCATCGATGACTCTGAGGCCATCATAGATCGAGCTTTGAAGTGAAGACGTCAAACGCATATTCAATCTGAACAGGCAACACGGACGGTTTTGATCAGAGGAGTTTTCACGGACGGTCTTTTTCTTCCAATGCTTTGGCTACTGCCGTAAAACGATTGAGTCCCTTATCCCAGAATGCGCCAAGCCAGCGACAAGCGACAGCAAATCCGACAGGATTCAAACGAAAAAGGTTGCGATTCCCCTGCCGTTCGTGTGGAACACGTTCTGCTTTCTCTAAAATTCTGAGGTGTTTGGAGACGGCTGGTCGGCTAATCGGAAGTTCGGTCACGATCATTCCTACTGGGCGAGGACCGGGAACAAGAAGGCGCATTATTTCACGTCGAATATGATTCCCGAGCGCGTCAAGCGTTTGATCGACTTTGTTATGAAAGAAAGAGAGTTGACGAGTCTCTGTTTGTACTTCTCCGGATCCCTAACACAGTCGTTGAAGATGGTGTTACAGCCGGAAGTTGGGATCATCGCAAAGAAAACGGCACTTAGACTAATGATAGAGAATATTCTCACGATACATGTTTCCTAATGAGTTTCGATACTGAAAATAGCTATTACGGCGTTGATGACTTTTAGTTGCGAGTTGACAGCTCTGGGAACTCTACCATGAACATTTGTTACTTCGATAACAGTATCGATTGCCAGGCTTGATCCCGTTTGATAGCCTTTACGTTCAACTTCGTCGCGCCGTTTTCAGACCAATGAGCATCACTGTAAGGGTCTGATTCAATGCCCTCGAGAAGTCTATGTTGAGCGGATCTGGAATCTCCTCCCGCGTAGCTTCGGAGATAGCCGGAGCTGATCTGGCAAGATGTTGTAGTCCGATAATCAAAGCCTGAGTTCTTACAAGGAGGGCTAGGCCATCCCCTGATCTGAGGAAATCGAGATTTTCTTCAAGAAGAGGACCAAGTCTGCGAAGACTCTCTCTCATGAATCCCTTGAACACATGCTCCGCTTCCAGTGGAATGTTTGGGATAAGTCTTGTGTGCAGAATTGCCGTTAACCTTAGAAAATCTTGTTCCCCGGCGAGAGTTTTGACAAAGAGAGAGGCAATTTTAGGAATGGAGTGTCGGCCTTGGCCCGACAGAAGCTCTTCTTCCATTAATTTGATCCATGTCGTGTACCCCTTTCTGTACAAGGCAAGGAACATCTCCTCCTTTGTTGTGAAATAGAGGTATATCGTCCCCTTTGCGATACCGGCTCGTTCGGCAACACGTGCAACGTTGATCGCGTCAAACGACTCTTCCCGAAACAGTTCAAGCGCTGAATGTAGAATCGATTCCCTGCGTTCTTCCTTTTGCGCGTCACTTACGGCTCGCGATCTGATTGCCATACCTTTCCGACAAATGGTTGATGTAGATTCATGCAAAGATAAGTTCAGATTACCAGACCAGCGCCTTTTCGTCCACTACTTCCACATCAGCCAGCATAGCCAGTGATTACGTCAACTCATCCTCACCCTGTAGCGTGACAACGATCTTGCGTTCTCTTGGACGAACGTCGCATTCAAGAAAGAAGATCTGTTGCCAGGTCCCAAGAACGGGTGAGCCGTTGTTGATCGGAATCGAGAGTGATGGCCCTAACATAGTGGCTTGCAAATGGGAGTGGCCGTTGCCATCACTCCATCGTTGCTCATGACCGTAATCGCGACTTGGTGGCATCAGACGGTCGAGGAGTTCGGGCAGATCACGCTGTAGTCCTGGTTCAAACTCGATGGTGCCGACCGAACCGGTACTCCCAATCACATGAATGTTAACAATGCCGGTCTGTATCGACGATTGGGCGACAATTCGGGAAACGCTTGATGTTATATCGTGCATATCACCATGACCGGACGTAGAGAGGGCAAGAGTGCTCTGATAAACATGATAAGCCATTACTCTCCAATGATTTTGATAAGGACTCGCTTTCTCCTTCGACCATCAAACTCACCGTAGAAGATCTCTTCCCAAGGCCCAAAGTCGAGTTTCCCCTCGGTAATCGCTACCACGACTTCCCGGCCCATGACTGTTCTTTTCAGGTGAGCATCGGCGTTATCTTCGCCGGTGTCGTTATGGCGATACTGATCAATGGGAGCATGAGGAGCAAGCTCTTCCAGCCACCACTGGAAATCGTTCCAGAGTCCCGATTCGTTGTCGTTAATGAAAACACTCGCTGTAATGTGCATCGCATTGACAAGAACAAGACCTTCGCTCACGCCCGATTCACCGATTGTCTCTTCTACCTGGTCGGTAATCCGTACAAATCCCATCCGTTCCGGTATGTTGAACCAAAGCTCTCTTCGATATGATTTCATGCTTTTTTGTTGGCTGATGAAGTATTACAATAATTGTAGAGGGTAGTCGATAGTAAGTGGAGAGGAAGAAACGCTCAAGAAAACGAGATACAACAGGGTTTCAAGCCTGTTGTGTTCATTTTCCCAATTCTCCAGGTACTCAAATGCTCTTAAAGTAACCATTACCCAGGTTCAAGAGTCTTCCTTTGGTGAGAATAGGGCAAATAATCGTATATATTACCTTCTTAGGGAAGCTTACATCTCGTGCTAAAATTCTCTTCAAATTACAAGACAAGGACCTTAACACTCTGCTAAACAAGCAGAAAAGAATAATCAAACATCATTGAACAGAAGTCTTATGGCACAACTTCAATCCTGTACATCTGCAATTCGGCCATCACGGTGGGGCCTTGTTCTAATCGTGATCTTTCTTGCTTCTACCGTTGTCTGGGGACAGCAACGAGCTGATTCCCGCATTTTTATTCCGGCTGATAGAGCTGTAAACGGTGATGCATATGAGCTTACAAGCACAAATCGTGCAATGGCTCTTGACGTTGACATTGCGGCCTTCAAGGCTGTAGCCGCCCCTGAAATGACAATCAGCAATGTTCCATTGGCTCCTGGATTGACAGTCGATCTGGAGTTGAGAGAGTGGAACATTGTAAAGGAGGGAGCAAATCTGGTATACGGAACCGAGCATGGCGAGGAACCGATTACCCTTGGTGTTCGCATGTATCGTGGAACTGTGAAGGGAGAGAGTGAAAGCGATGTCTTCCTCTCATTTGCTGATGGAAGCCTGCTCGGCCATGTCACAACCTCTGACAAGAGCTATGAAATTTCCACCGACTTCGAGGTGAAACCGGATGGCTTTCGTGTTCCGGCCACTTCATACCCAACCGATGCTCTTCCGAACTCTGTTATCAACTGCGGTGTGAACGAGGATAACCTCCTCGATCTCCTCGGTGGTAGTTTGGTAGACTATGACTACGAGAAGTATGCCGAACATCTTCACGCCCCTCCAAGGACCGCTGCCAATTCGATAGATTACGCTGCTGAGGGTGCGTGGGAAGGAGATGTTGAGTATCTGGGACTCTTCAACGGTGATGGACAGGCTGCTGCAGACTATATGGCAGGGATAATTGGCGAGGTCAGTGCCGTTTTTGAGCGTGACCTGAGCGTCCAGTTGACGATTTCCCACATGAAAATCTGGACAAGCCCCGGAGCACCAGGTTATCCGTACAAGGAGGCCGAGGTCATGTCGATTGCGTTGAACGAGACGATGAACTACTGGAATCAGGAAGAGAACAAGAAAATTGACCATGCAATTGCCCACACGTTCAGCGGCAAGAACTGGAAAAATCCAATTGGCATTGCCTTCCTTGACGTTCTCTGTCCACGTCGTGGCAACTCTCCCGATGCGCAAGGAGCCTACAGCGCAATTACGCGGAAGAATTCTGCTCGAGACAGGAGCGTCGTTACACACGAAACGGGACATAACTTCGGTGCGAATCACACGCATTATTGTGGTTGGGGAGGAGAGTTCAACGGTGCTATTGACAAATGTGCGCCGGCAGAGGGAGGCGCATGCTTCTCGGTGACCGAGCAGACGGTCGGAACGATTATGAGCTATTGCTCGCATAAAGAACTCAAGTTCCATCCGCTGGTAATTAATCGGCTGAAGCAAAAGATTCGTAATGAGGATTGTCTTATCGCATCAAAGAAACTCCTGATTCAGCCGAACCTTGTGATTTTTGCAAACGAAATTCAAGGTGTTCCACGCGATACGGTTCTTGAGACCTTCTTTACGAATGTTGGTCAGTATGATTCAATTGAAATCACAGGTGTTCTGCGAGATGGTGCGGACAACGAGCAGTTTGAGATTCTCGAAGGGATGCCTCCCTTTACACTGGCGCCAAACGAAACCAAGCGTATTGCCGTTCGCTTCAAGGCAGAACTGACAGTTGGGGCGCAGATGCACCTGGTCTATCAGCACAATGGCTTGAATCCTCCGATTAAAGTGACGTTCGAGGGATATGCAAGCGATATCCGACCGATACTTGGGCTACGGAACGACTTCGATGAAATTATGTGGACAGAACGGTTTATCGGAACTATAAACGATACGGTACAGGAAGATCTCTATATCAACCTTGGCGTTGATGGAGTTCTTTCTGAGCAGACCGCAACGCTCTATATCACTGAAACGTGGATTGATGGACCTGACAAGCTTGACTTTCAGTTGCTTGAAGGGTCGGCTCCTATTCAGTTAGACGGATTGGAAAAAGCAAGCGCCGCCTTCAGGTTTGCACCTACAACCCCCGGGTCCAAGAAAGCTACGTTCTATATAAGGAGCAACTCTGACGGTGTTCCGGGAACGCTCGATAGCCTTGGGTTGGTTGGTAATGGTGTAACTGGACCAATCATGGAGTTGGCCCTACCTGATCTTATTATTGACTTTGGTGATGTTAGGAAGGGAAGTCCACGAATCGATACCGTGTTTGAAAACTTCTTTAGGAATTCCGGACAGGTTAGCCTGGTCTATTATACTGAGTTGCAAAGAACCAAAGGAGAGGAGAATGTCTTTACAGCGAGTACTATCTCGAACCTTCTTAAGCCGGGAGAATCCGATCGATTAACGTTCTCGTTTTTTGCAAAACCGGAGCATCAACTCGGGTTAAAGCAGGCGCAATTTATCATTATTTCGGATAATGAAAATCAAACGTACGAGGTCAGCAATGACACTCTCCATCTTGTCGGTAATGTGCTTGCGCCAAGCTCGGTGCCGGATAATCTTGAACCGGATGAGTTCTTCTATGTCACTGAAAATCCAACGACTGGAAGTGAAGTCTCTTTCTTCCTTGGACCACGTCAGGGAGAAGTGGGGGATCTCTTCATCGCAAGTCTTATTGACATGAACGGACGTGAAGTCTGGCGTCAGGTTGGACAGTTCCAGACGGATCAGGGAGACACGTGGAGGCTTGATGCTCGGGAGTGGCCTTCAGGAGTCTATTACATCCGCGTTTCAACAACCGACGAAATTCGTGCACGGAAGTTGACAATAACGTGGTAATAACCGTAGTTTGCAATCCGTATTTGATCAATCAGCGCCCGTCTGATGTTCGGAGTCAGACGGGCGCTCGTGTGTCGAAGTAAGTTCGTATTGCGAAAACGTTTCTGGAGCTCAAAACGTCTTGATATCAGTTCTGGCATCTAAACGAAATTTTGGAAGATTGTTATGAAGTCGAGGCTTTATGCCCCCGTTGTTCTATTTGGTGCTCTTTCCCTCCTGACATCGTTGCTTTTCACCTCTTGCACAACCGACCCGGTATTCGAGGAAATTGGCGTTTCGGTCAATGCCTTTGATTTTCCCACGCTCGATCCATCCCAAGGTCATTACGAGCTTTGGTTCAGTTATCCTGAGGATATCGTTTCCGGTAAACGCAATGCCGTGCAGCATGGCGACGCTCTCTTCGTCAGCATGGGAAAGTTCATGATTGATTCGGATGGAACGATGAAAGGACTTGACCGCGGGGCTGCGTCGTTCACGATACCGGCCGGTTTTAATCCCGGATTGCTGATCGATGCTATTGTCACTGTTGAGTCATCTGCCGATACCGATGATGATCCGTCGGGGCGATTCCTTGCCGGAGCCTTCACCGGAACCGAGCGTGAAGGATTTGCCTCATTGAAAATGAGTGGATCTGATGCGTTTGGACAGGCGTTCGATACAGTAACAGCAAACCTGAAAGCGGTCTATCGTTTACGAACGCCAAGCTCGAGTGCGACCGATGATGAAACCCAGGGCATCTGGTTTATCGATCTGAATAGCAAACCAAGCATAGGCCTGAAAGCTCAACCGATCAACCTGGAAAACGAGAACTGGACGTATGAGTCATGGGTGACGAAAGAGAATGGAGGGAGCATCGAGTATATCTCTCTTGGCACGTTCGATCGTATTGATACGCTCGATGCAAACGGAGCAGGGCCAAATGGTGGACCAGAACCTGTGTTGCTCCGAACTCCGGGGGAAGACTTTGTGCAGGGAACGATCCGTATCCTCAACGATGGTACATATAGGGTGATAATCTCGCTTCAACCAATTAATCTCGGATTGAACAGGCCTTTTTACCCGTTGCTTGAGAGTGATATCCCACTGAGCTTTGATCCAACTCAAGAAGAGCAGATGGCAGTTGCGCACCGATTGCCGACAGTTGAGATCAAGGTAGATCGATGAGAATGCAATCGAATATCAGAATGTTGAGCATCGATTGCAAGAGAGGAGATCGATTCGGTATCCTCTCTTTTTTCCCGATGTTCGTGATGCTCTGCACACTCCTTGCCTCCACTACAAACCTTCTGGCACAGCCATTCCGCCACGAGATCGGGCCAATTACCGTGCAGGGGCCTTCGGGCGAGCCAATGCTCAACCCATTTTCCGGAGGACTCGATCTGACGCGGATTGGGCTGGTAGACGTGGATGGTGATAGTGATCTCGATCTCTTTGCCCTGAACATCAGTGAACGTCTCAGGCTCTATGTGAACGATGGAAGTGCTGCCTTCAGGCGTATTGAGTCACCTGTCTGGGAATCCCTTCCCGTCCGAAGCTGGTTCCGTCTGGTCGATATTGATGATGACGGTGATGTCGATCTATATACCTCAGGTGAGCGCTCAGAGTTGATGGTGCTTCGGAATACTGGCTCCAGTTCCGCTCCCCTGTTTTCCAGTCCTGACACCGTTCGCCAGAGCAATAGCTCAGTTATCTTTTCAGAGCAATTAACGGTTCCGACGTTTGCGGACATTGATAATGACGAAGATTTCGATCTCTTCAGCGGAAACGTTGACGGCACCATTACCTATTACGAAAACGTTGGATCGAAGAAAGAACCTGACTTTCTTTTCCGTTCAAGAAAGTTTGAGGGGCTTCTGGTAATTTCTCCTGCTCGCGCTGAACGAGAGGAGAAGGATGTATCAACAAGTAGTGCTCGACATGGTGCCAGTGTGCTCGACTTTGTTGACCTGGATGGGGATCTCGATCTCGATATTCTCTTCGGAGATTTCTTTACCACGAAAATGCTTCATTTCGAGAATCGTGGCACGCCTAGGGTTCCGGACTTTGACACGCTCTGGGTTGATTCGGCCTTTGCTCCGAGCGGTGACATTGTCGAGAGCGTCGGATTCAACCAGGCTGTATCCGGAGATCTTGACGGCGATACCGATTTCGATGTCCTTGTCTCCTCATTGTTAGCCTCGGCATCAAATCGGCCGATGGAACTTTTTATCAATCAAGGTGACAGGAGAAATCCGGTAATGCGACGTGCCGGAACAAACCCGACGAGCGAAATCGATGTTGGACGATTTTCCAGTCCTGTCTATCTGAAGGATAATGAGCGCGAGGGGTTGCTTGTTGGTTCTGAGGATGGTTCAATATCGTGGTACACGATGCGTGAGAAGGATAATAGGACAGTCCTACAACTAACCCGACGGTACATTCTTGATGGTGTCACTCTTTCCTCACCGGCTGTCGGTGATCTCGATGGCGATAAAAAAGCGGAGATCGTTGTAGGTAAAGGGGATGTGCTTGATGGGACGACGCTCCGACTTTATCAGTTTGATGGGAATGAGTTGGCACGCCTTTCCTGGCAACTCGATACGACCTTCAACATTGCCCGGAGCAGTGCATCTCCTACACTGGCCGATCTTGATAATGATAAAGACCTTGATCTTTTTGTTGGTGCGCGAAATGGGCGATTCTATCTCTTTGAGAATATAGGTTCGCCAACATCCTATGTTTTTGAGGTGGCCACTCCTCCGGCGCCGTTCGATACGCTTGATCTGGGAGCCGATGCTGCTCCGTGCTTTGCTGACATTGATAACGATGGCGATCTCGATGTAATCGTCGGCAGTCGTCAGAGTGAATCGCTTGACTACGATACGCTCCGGTTCTGGGTGAACGATCAAGGTTCGTTTCGAGAAGATATTGCCTGGCCCGCAATGGCCGTAGCCCGTAATCCGGTCCCCCTCTACGTCAAAGTGCGTGAAGGAAACTTTCTGCTTGTTGGAAATCGTCCCGGCGGACTCATAGCGTTTCGGGATTCAACACAATCCTCATCGGTCGCAGGTAATCAAGCGAGGTCGTCGAACGGTCGCGTGCAAGTCATTGCAGAGACGAAGCAGCATCAAATCGTCGTGAAGTGGGATAGTCTACCGGCAGAGAGCAGAGAGTTTGTGCTTGTCGATATTGGTGGAAGTGAACATCATCGTCTCTATCTGGATCAAGCTACGGGAAGCTTGAGGTTATCGCTGCAAGGGTTGTCGAGTGGCCTCTATCTCTGGAGTGTTGAAGGATTGCATCGAGGATTCATTGTAGTGGTTCGGTAAGCTTCTCTATTATCCTCGCCTTTGTATCTTCGCTCATCGAATCCTTTCAAACGACAATTTCTGTTCATGTCTCTGGTTGCTCTTGAAGAATCGCGCACGTTCCCGCCTAAGATGTACCTTCTGGTTGTCTGGATAGTAACGTCTCTCTTTGCGCTCTTCGGGATTATCGTATCGGCAGCCTGGAGCATTGCATTCTGGATTTGGACTGCAGTTTTGCTTGTATCGCTGCGTCAGGTCTGGGCGACACATTGGATACAGGTTGATCAGAAAGGTATTCGTGTGCGAAACCTTCTGTTTCATAGAAAAGAAGTCGAATGGGATACGATCACGGATGTTAACGAACGGGAGATTCCGGTTCGAAAAAACAAATCATTTTTTGTCTTGAAGATCAGCGGTGAGATGAACGTTCGTTCCAGCAAAGAGACAACAATCATGATTGACAGTGATATTGCCGGGTTCGATATTCTGCGAGAGTTAATCCAAAATGTGATGGTATCAAAGGCGTCGGAACAATCCTGATTGTCGGGTCAGAGCGATTTATGGCTTTCCAGAAGGCTGCTGCGTGTATCATTCATACCCTTCACTCTCCAGGCATGAATGCCCGCTTTTCGTGCTGCATCTACGTTGATCCGATTGTCATCGAAATAGAGAATACGTTCAGGTGCGTGCCCGATCGCCTCAAGAACATGTTTGAATATCTCCTGATCCGGCTTCATCAAGCCGATCTCATAAGAGAGAAAATGGTGATCGAACGTCTCGTGCAGCCCAAACTCACTGGTCATTATCTCCCAACATAACGACTTTTGGCATGTAGATATTCGAGCAAAATTGGGAACAAGAATCAGGAAACCGCGGAGGGCTAAAGTTCTGAGCTAAGAGAAGTTTGCACACCAATACGAACTGGATCGCGAAAAAATCGCGAAAGTGTTGGGTATCAACATCAGCGAATTATTCAAAGGATTATGAATTATAAGTTCAAAATAAAGAGTTACAAGAAATTATTGTCGGTGAGGTACCGGATTTTCCTAAGTACAGCACCCAGTTAATGAACTTGGCAAATCAGAATGGACAAGGTACTCGCCCGAGAGTTGTCGGGCAGATGAGCAATTTGATTCAGGAGTTTCCTGGAAGGAAATTGGAGGAATGGGAAGAATGGTACAAAGAACGTCAACCTGGCGCTATTAAAAATGCCACGGATAAAATTTATAAAATGGTCGAGAATTTTAAGGAGGCCGTTCAGGAGATTGACCGTAGGATGGTGAAAGAGTGGGTAGAGGACTTAGTGATTCTCAAAACGTTTATGGGGCTACGCTTTCAGGAAGCGATTTTGAGAAAGGTTGCCGAACAGAAAAGTGAGACATATCGGCTAGCAACACCGGAGGAAGAAAGCAAAGGAATTGATGGATACATTGGTTACACCCCCGTAAGTATTAAGCCTGTCACTTATGAGTATAAAAAGAGTTTGGTAGAAGAAATTTCGATACAAATCATCTATTACGAGAAGAAAAAGGATGGCATTGTTGTTTACTACGATTTTTGAACGGTAGGAGTGGGATTAAATGGCATACAGAGACCTCACGTGGAGGTTGTTAAACACTCGAGACTTCGGAACAATGACGAAAGTTGACCTAAGCAATGGCAAATAAGCTTTCCTTGCTGTAAGTATCGAGCACAGGTTCGGTGATATAGTCTGCTATTATCAGGTTATTGTTTACTGTATCTATTGATTCAAGGAAATTGAGGATGATTTTCCGTTCTTGCTTGGTCATTACTGGAAAATCGTAATAGATGTTAATGTGCTTAAAGGCGTCCTGGCCTTTTCGGGATTTTCTTGTCTCTACAAAGGCAAGATGGTTCAATATTCTTTTTCGGATGTAGTTGTTCAAGTCATTCAGCAGGTTATCATTGAAGATAGAGGCGATAGTTTTAGATAGATTTTCATCAATCTCGTAGCCGATGCTATTCCTTCCAGCAGCAAGTGCGGTTATGGTAGTTGTTCCTGTTCCGAGGAATGGGTCGAGGACATAATGGCCTTTAACAGAGAACATATTGATGAGGTGATAAGCCAACTCGAAAGGAAATGCCCCGCTACGGTCTCTTGATTTTTTGTTCCCCAGCTTTTGTTTTCTCCCCTTTAAATCCCAAACATCAGAGAACCATACGTTTCTTTCCTCCCAAAAAAAGGCACTTTCAGATCTATTCTGTGATTCTTCCTTGGTAGAAAACAAGCGTTTATTCCCTTTTCTAAAAATAAGGATGTATTCATGTTCTAATGTCACATACGCGCCAGGAGCAAGCATTCCTGAACCCATAAACTTGTTGGGTGCGTTGGTTTGCTTGCGCCACAGAATATTCGGAAGATTGTTGAAACCCAGTTTCAGGCAATGGTTCAGGATTCTTGAGTGATTGGAGTACAGTTTGAATTCGCTTTGAATCGTACGCGTTGCATCTCCTATGTTGATGCATACAATAGCACCAGGTTTTGTGATGCGGTATAGTTCATTCCAAACTTGGTCAAGTTGTCGGTGCATTAACTCGAAAGCATGATTACCGTCATTAAGCTTCAATGCATCAGTAATGGATGGGTCTTGTTTAGCAAAGATTTCGTCCCACATCTCTATCATAGGATATGGTGGTGAAGTAACGACCAAGTCAATAGATTGGTCATTTATCTCATCCATTGACTGGGCATTTGAAAACAGTATTTTATGCTTAGTACGCATTACTAGAAATATACGATAATTGTTACTCAAAGTCAGCATCCTGTTTTGTCCTCGGGACAAACTTTGCGTCTTAGTGTTCTTTGCGCCTTTGCGTGGGGGATCAGAGAAGAGTAGAGCTCCATAACCTGCTCGACAACTCTTTCTGCGTCAAATCTCTCTTTAATTAACAACGGTCCCTGGCGATATGCGGTCGTTGCATGATCGGGATCCTGAAGCGAACGAACAATCTCCTATCCTCTCCCTTCAGCATCTTTCGGGTTAACACGATAGATCAACTCTTCGGGCAGACTTGATACAATGCCAACGTTTGTTGAGACAACCGGCATTCCTGTGGCCGAGGCTTCAAGGATTGCCATTCCCTGCGCTTCCGCACAGGGCTACCGACAGGTCGCTACTCTTCTTCTATAGAGAAAAAGCCGGACGACCGAAAGGAGAAGAATCCCTGAGAAACTTTCAACTTGTGAGGTGTTTTTGTTAGCTCTACTCTTGTGTTGCTTCTAAATTTAACCATCTCATCTCTTTCCATGGACTCTATTCGAGACCCTCTTCCTCCACTTCTTGGTTCTTCTCAACTTCTTCGTTCTCCTTTCCCTGATCTTGGCCTTCTTCAGATAACTGAGGCAGAGGAGCATCTGGATCGGAGATTGTGATGTTAATAGCGGCTCGCTCAGCAACTTGCGAGTATGGAGAAGCAGACTGTTCGATCACTATGTTGCTGTCAAACTCACTCCGACGTTTACGCACAATACCGAACGTCAGTCCGGCTTCTTCAAGTTGTGTACCTGCTTCATCGAGAGAAAGGCCAACGAGGTTTGGCATCGTCGTATACCGTATTGCTGGACCGCGACTGATGAACAGATCGATTTCCGTTCCTGGTCGAGCACCAACATTCGGTGGGATACTCTGCTCAAAGACAAGGTCTCGCATCATGGTATCGTTAAAATCATACTCCACTTCACCCACATCAAATCCCTGTCGCATCAGTGTAATACGGGCTTCGCGCAATGGACGTCCAATCACGCCGGGCATGGGAATCATCTCAACGCCTCTGCTTTCAGTCAAATAGATGCGTCGTCCTTCCTTTGTTACTGCTCCACCATATGGCAACTGCATCAGAACTGTCCCGGCCGGATACTCATCGTTATAGCGTGGTTCGGCTCTTTTTACTTCAAACCCCTTCTCCTTCAACAGTTTTTCCGCCTCCGGATATGGCATGCCAACAACATCAGGAACTTGTGCTTCAGCACCAAGCTTTACGTACCATGGCATGATGACCTTATCCAACAATAGCAAGAGAAGGAACATGCCAACAACTGTGGCCAGAAGCCAGAGAATAATGTGCTTCCAGGGGATGCGACGTAACTCAACATCGGGCGTTGACTCTTCAGACTCATGCTTATCCCGACCATTCTTCGTGATCCGCTCAGTTGAAAGCAATGAACTATCAGACATCCCTCTAAACTTCTTCGTTCGATCGTATCAATTAACGTTATCAGATCTTCACATGACGACGCAGGAATCACTTTCCCCACGCAGATAAGCCTAATCTGTTACAGGGTTGCGGAAGAATCGACTGTAACTTACAAACTCGAAACGTCTCGTTCCATGAATCGGGAGTGGAATTTCGTATCTTTTCTTGCTGTTATTAATCCAGCCAATCAAGCCTGACCAGCACGTTACAGAAATTACTCAATGTCTTCTTTTGCAAAAGCATATCGACATGACCAATCGCTTAGCGTGCAGAAGATTCGCGAGATAATCGAGATTGGAGAGAACAATGGCGTTGAGTTCAAACGACGTTTTTCCGATTTTGAGAAAATCGCAAAGGAAATGATCGCGTTTACAAATACTCGCGGAGGCAGGATTCTGATTGGTGTTGATGACGATGGGACAATTGTCGGTGTTGATAGTGAGAAGCATGAGATCGAACTGGTTACTACTGCTGGTGAGTTTTATTGTGATCCGGCAATTGATGCCGACATTGAGGTGATTGAAATCGATGGAGTCGACGTTATCGCAGTAACAATTCCCGAAAGTCGAACAAAGCCTCATTATCTGATCTCCCAAACAAACGGCCTACCACGAAACGACTCCATTGGGAAGAAAGAAAGGAAAGGACAAGAACTTCAAAAGGATAGACGTCGACCTGTCTATATCAGACAGGAAGACCGTAGCGTTGTCGTCAGCAAAGAAGTGGAACGTGTTCTTGCTGCCAATCATCCCAACGCAGCCCCTTTACGCATCCATATCGGGAAGATTGAACAGGTGCTTTTCGATTATCTGGAAGAGAATCATCGAATCACGCTCCGCGAATTCTGCCATCTCCTCAACATCTCCGAACGACGCGCCTCACGTGTAATGGTCAGACTTGTCCGAGCAGGAATAATCCGCATTTTTACCCACGAAGCTGAAGACTATTATACGCTTTCTTGAGCTATGAGATTTTGGCTGTGAGATATGAGCTATAATGGCATTCAGTCATTGGTTCTATGAGCAGGGGATGATAGTAGATCGTGGTTAGTAGAACGTAGAGCTTGGATCATGACTCCTGCAACAATAGAAGAATCTCAGACTCTTGACTCCTACCCTTTGACTCCCGACCCCCGACTCTTCGACCCTCAACCCTTCGACCTTCGACCGTGTCAAGAAGACCGGCAATACATGAAGCCAGGGCAATCTGCACGATCTCAAGCATCGGACCGTGTAGAGAATTGAATGAAGCAGAAATGAGTGGAAAGAATAGGGGCCCACGTTACGTCAGACTGGGTTCATCGACAAGAAAGATAGAATCAAAGCGCTTGCGGATTTTTTCAATGAAGCAGGGAGCAATAGGATGACGGAACATCGGTGCTGCAAGACATTTGCGATAGA
This sequence comes from Chlorobiota bacterium, assembly GCA_021296135.1. GTDB lineage: Bacteria > Bacteroidota > Ignavibacteria > OLB7 > OLB7 > JAGWAZ01. The sequence continues at coordinate 22,664 of JAGWAZ010000005.1, forward strand.
CTTCACGAGCTTTTACCAGATCGCCCATCTCGTAATATGTGCAGGCCATCTCAGCATAGACCACATTATTGTTTGGAAAGATTTCAAGCACTTCTTCGAAATGGTGAATCGACTCCTCGTAAGTGCCACGCGGAATTTTCCTTCCGTTCAGAATCTGAACCACTGCTCGTACCCCCGGATTTAACGAGGCAAGTTCACGATGCCACATCGCAAGGATGTAGTGTCCGATCCAGTTGTTATCAATTTCAATTGCTCGCTCGGCATGATGCCGTACCTGCCATGCGCTCCGGATAATCTCCTTTAGAGAACCACTTAACTGAGATTCTCGTCCCAAAGCGCCAGCCAACATGACATGACCAATTGAGGAGTTGCAGTTCAAGCAGAGAGCTCGCTCAGCCCAGCGACGCATCTCCCGTATATGATCGATGTGTTTAGGATGATCGCCATCATGGCCAAGGAAATAGATCTGGTAATAGTACGCGCGGGCCAGGTGACCGCATACCTCAGCAGAGGGAAATCGTTCGTAGAGCGACTTCCACATTTCTATGGCCCGACGGCCTTCTCGACGCATCAAGGCATCATATCCTTCACGCAGGTACTCTGGCACACGTTCAGCAAATTGATAGTCAGGCAAACCACCACATCCGGCCTCCTTCTCAGTATCAGAAGATTGACCGCTGAACGTTTGGGAACTCTGGGTATCTTGCACTGCTGTCCCGTTTTTCTTAATGCCGCTGTTCATCGATGTAGAAGACTGTTCACACGGGTAATAGTCGATCTTCGGTATCTCAACGAAGAGACGCCCTAATGAAATTATCACGTCGCTCTGAAGAGCAATGCATAAGTTGCTACTATCTTACAAAGGGAGTCCGCCTGATGCTGTAACAGTCTGTCGGGGAGTCTAAGATTCACCATATTTTTCCGCTTGCAGCAATTACGTGCGCTCTGCACGACCCCAGCCATTGAATTTCGCACATCAGTTTCCTTATCTCAATGAGCGCGTCTTTCTTCCGGAGTTAATCCTGGCGGTTTCTCTTTCTTGCGTACGGCATGCAGGTAATCGTAACCCGATATGGAGTGAAGTGTAGTGTAGTTCTAAAACGGATTTACCAGTTCGTATGAGACAACCCTTGAAAAATTCGGCGCGATTTTGGTATGTTCCCCTATTCTTCTCGATAAACGATGCTCTCTTTAACTCAGAAACAGACGCAGCAGCAGAAGCTGACACCGCAGCAACTTCAATATCTGAAGATGCTACAACTCTCTGCTATTGCTCTTGAACAACGCATCAAAGAAGAGCTCGAAGTAAATCCGCTCCTTGAAGAGGTCGATCAGCTTGAACCGGAAGGACAACCTGAACAACTCGAGGAGACGGAACGAAATGAAGCTGAAGAGATAGACTGGGAAGAGTTTGCTCCGCAGGATTCCTACGAGAACTATCAATCAGGTTCTACAGTCAGTTCCTACAACAACGAATCTCCCGATATATCCCAACCATCTGAAGAGACACTAACAGAACTGTTGCTCAAACAACTCTGGATGCAGTCTCTTAGCATAGATGAGTTGGCTTTGGCTGAAGAGATTATCGGTAACATCGATGCAGATGGATATTTGCGTAGAGATCTAAACGACATTGTGGGTGATCTGAACCGGTTTATTCGTGAAACGAGCAACGGATCTCCCTCGCTTTCCCTTGCAAATGAGGAGGCTCGGTTCGCCTCTTATGATTCACGTATTAATGAACAACCGTTCGGACGGGAACGCTTGTACTCGAATGAGCAGACCACAACTCAGGAAAATTCGAGCTCAAACGGTACGGTTTCTGAAGAAACTCCTGAACCGGTTTCGCCGGTGGAAAAGGTCGGCGAGGTTGCTCCTCGTACCATTGCTGACCTCTCACTCGAAGAGATGGCAAGCCTGCCAATTGAAGAACTGGCGCGTGTGCTTGAACGTGGCACCTCGAATCAACCCGAAACTTTGACCCCAACCGTCGCTAACGAGACTACATCGGAATCAGGTCATCTTTTTAAGCAACAGGAACTCTTTACTACCGAAGATGCTGAACACATTCTGCATAGCATTCAACGACTTGAACCTCCTGGCATAGGAGCGCGAAATTTACGTGAGAGTCTAATGGTGCAACTCGAAGTAGATGAAAACGATTCACCTGCTCACAAGCTCGCGCACCGAGTGTTGGATGAGGCCTATCGTGAATTCATAATGAAGCACTTCGAGAAGATTTATCGTCGCCTTGAGTGCTCCGAAGAAGAACTGCGCGAAGCGGTTGATGTTATTACCTCCTTGAACCCGAAGCCTGGAGAAGGATATACCTCTATCGCAGGGAGTAACTACGTAACGCCTGATTTTGTGATCGAACGGGACGGTGATGACTTTGTCATCGCTGCAAACGATCAGTTTGTGCCGTTGCTTCGAATCAATCAAGACTATCAGGAGATGTTGGATAAAGGCAAACGGAAAGGAAACGGTGCTGACAAAAACACACGGAAATTCCTTCGTCAGAAAATGGAGTCGGCCAAATGGTTTATTGCCTCAATTCACCAACGACGCCAGACCATGATGAAAGTCATGCGTGCCATTCTGGAACTGCAGATAGTTTTTTTCCGAAGCGGCTCCGATCACCTGAAACCAATGATATACCGCGATGTGGCCGAACGTATCGGCATGGACATCTCAACAGTCTGTCGTGTCGTCAACGGGAAGTATGTTCAGACCGATTATGGCGTCTTTGAACTCCGCTACTTCTTCTCGGAAGCTTTGGAAACAGCCTGGGGTGAGGAAGTCTCGAACAAGGTTGTAAAGGGAAAGATCAAGGACCTGATAGATGCTGAAGACAAACACAAACCACTTTCCGATGAAGTCATCAGCGAACGGATGAAGGGGATGGGATATAATATCGCACGTCGTACAGTTGCAAAGTACCGCGAGCAGATGCACATCCCGGTTGCCCGGCTTCGCAGAGAAATATAGTTGGGAATGAGATGTTCGTCTGTCTGCGATAGATAGTATTTAGTAGAACTTAGAGCTTAGGCCTTGGATACATAATCAGCGACAATGGATGACTCTATTGACTCTTCACTCATGACTTCTCGACTCTCGACGTTTTGACTCACGACTCTTGAATTCCTGACTCTTCAACCCTATGAACTTTCAAACTCTACGAATTCCATCACTCTACTTCCCGATCCCATTATTTGCAGATTGTTGCTGACTCTTCAGGGTTATTTTCTTGCGTTGATCATACTTACGATCCATATTGTGGAGCCATCCGACATCAAATTTGAAACAGGACAACAGTAGATACCTATCGAACATATGACATCAGCATTATCTGAATCGAATTCTTCTGCAAGCTCCCTTACGCCGGCCGAGATTGTTCGCGAGCTTGACAAGTATATTGTAGGACAACACGGAGCAAAACGAGCGGTGGCAATAGCTCTGCGCAACCGTTGGCGACGCCAGCAAGTCGGTGGCGAGATGAGAGAAGAGATTATGCCGGCAAACATCATTCTGATTGGCCCTACCGGTGTCGGTAAAACGGAAATTGCACGTCGTCTTGCACGGCTTGCGGACGCACCCTTCCTGAAAGTGGAAGCAACAAAGTTCACCGAAGTAGGCTATGTCGGTCGTGATGTAGAATCAATCGTTCGTGATCTGACGGAGATTGGAGTTGCAATGGTTCGTGCTGAACATGCTGGGCAATTGCAGGAACGAGCGGAGGAGCGTGTTGAGGAACGATTGCTTGACCTGCTCGCTCCTCCAGCAACCTCGGGACCGACCATCAAATTTCCGTTCGTAATGCCGGGGGTTCAACAGCCTCAGGCAGCAACTTCAACTATCGGCGAAACAGAGGAAGAGCAGAAGCGGCGCCGCGAGGAGATACGGACCAAACTTAGATCTGGTGAGTTGGAATCGCAGGAGATTGAAATGGATATCGTTGATGATTCACGCAGCTCACAAATGGGTGCAATGTTTTCATCCCTTGCCGGAGATGAGATGGGAGGTCAACTGAGCGATCTGATGGGCTCAATGATGCCTAAACAGACAGCTCGCCGATCGATTCCAATCTCCCAAGCCCGACGCTATATACTGGCAGAAGAGACAACACAGCTTATTGATAACGAAGCAGTAATTCGTGAGGCGGTCGATCGAATCGAGAACAACGGCATTGTCTTCCTTGATGAGATCGACAAGGTCGCAATTGTGGGTGGTGGATCGGGACCAGAAGTTTCGCGGGAAGGAGTACAGCGTGATCTCCTTCCGATTGTAGAGGGTAGCACCGTCACTACAAAGTATGGCCAGATTCGGACCGATCACATTCTCTTTATAGCTTCGGGGGCATTTTACATCTCAAAGCCAAGCGATCTTCTTCCCGAACTTCAGGGGCGTTTCCCGATTCGGGTAGAGCTGAACTCATTGACCGCTGAAGACTTTGCTCTGATTCTGACAATGCCAGAAAATGCCTTGGTAAAACAATATTCCGCTCTTCTGGCAACAGAAAGTGTAAAGCTTGACTTTACTGAAGAGGGTATTCAAGAAATTGCCGACGTAGCAGCAGATTTGAATGAAGAGATCGAAGACATCGGTGCACGGCGACTTCATACTGTGTTGACAACACTACTCGATGAGATTCTTTTCGATGCACCGGATAACATTAGTGTTGATGAGATCACCATCACTCCTGAGATGGTCAAGGAGAAGTTGAGCGGAATTTTCGATGATATTGAGCGTAGTCAATATGTCCTGTAAGCATAGGCCAAAAACAACTGAGCGTTGCTTCAGCTATCAAATGGCTCTGATGGCATTTTCTCTCATGGGAGCAATATTGCTGGTAAGTGGGTGTCTGGCCCATCGTTGCATATCACCGACAGCCTTGGGCAATATGGGACATAACATCAATTCAGAGGCTAACGACTACGCTCCGGTTCTCCGAGATACAGCCACGCTCATCTTCACAAGCAATCGCGCTGAAGCAGATCGAACAGGCCTGCACGAAGCTCATCGTGAAGATCGTCCCGCCCAATTCTATATGACCATGCGTCTTGGTCTTGAGTGGGATAAAGCCGATCTTTATGATCTTCTCTTCGTCAACGAATCTGAAAGAGAGGCTGCAACCTTAACCTTTGCTCCTACTCCGAATGTGTTAAACGCAATTGCCTACCTTGCAAGCCATAATGGTGGTGGAGAGGCAGGAGACTACGATATCTTCATGGTTCCCAACGGTGGTGGGAACCTTGTCAGTCCTGGCCCGAAGCTAAACAGCCCGGGCTGGGATGGGCACCCTTTCATTACAGCGGATGGTTCTCGTCTCTACTTTGCTTCAGAGCGTTCAGGAGGATATGGAGGTACTGATATCTGGTATGTAGAGCAGGAAAAGAATGGTCTCTGGGGTGCTCCTCGCAATGCTGGCTCCGAGATCAACACCTCAGGCGATGAGCTCTCTCCTTTTGTCGAGAGCACAACCGGTGATCTCTACTTTGCAGCATCAACTCAGCGCGACAGCCTCGATCTTTTTGTGCTTCCTGCCGGATCAAAACGGCGGGAATCCCTGCCCCCCCCCTACAACTCTGCTGCCGGAGAAATCACCCCCTTTATAAAGAATGGGAAACTCTACCTTGCTTCCAATCGTGATGGAGGGTGCGGAGGATACGACCTTTATATGTTTCCGTTGAGATAGAGTCTTACTTTACTCAAGTACAAGGAACGCTTCGCTACGATCAGTTTGAAATTCTACAATATCATCACAATGATGACAAAGTATCTCTTTGGTCCGTTGTGTAGTACAGTTGCCGATCCTGATCAGATTACTTTAGGAGGAGCACAAAACACAAAACTCCTTTGATGGACATCTGAATCCTTACTTACAATGGTGAAGTTGTTCGTCTTAGCATATTCCCAGATAAGGGTATCACTCGAATCATGCAATCGGACATCACGAACATGTAGTGACCCAGGATAGATATCCTCAAGGAGGACTACAAGCCGAGGCAATAAGTTCTGGTCAAACAAGAATTTCACGTAGTTGCTACCAACAAGCTACGTTCACGGTTAGCAGCAAAGAGAAGGCAAGCTCGAATATCTTCGCGGGTCAGATCAGGGAAATCCACCAAAATTTCATCTTCGATCATCCCCCCGGCAAGATATTCCAGAACATCATACATGGTTATGCGCAGTCCTCGAATACAGGGTTTGCCTCCACGTTTATCAGGTTCTATTGTAATGCGATCCAGATAATCCATACTCTTTTCAGTTGAGAAACGTATAAAGGCTATAGCGTTTCGATGATTGTTTTATTTCATCAACAGTACATAGTTATCGATAAACAAGCAATCAAAACGCAATTATTCAACGAAGTTGTGTTCATCACTACTCCAAAATTTACTACACTCGCTCAGCAAGCCAAGCCCCAAGTCCTTCAGCAGTAATCCGTAACTGCTCGGTTGTATCTCGATCACGCACGGTCACCGTTCCATCCTCTATTGTATCTCCATCAACTGTCACGCAGAATGGAGTGCCTGCTTCATCCTGACGACGGTATCTACGGCCGATAGCTCCCGACTCATCGTAGAACGACTTGTAGTTCTTTTGCAGTTCCTTATGCAGCTTCTGCGCAAACTCCGGCATCCCTTCCTTCTTGATAAGTGGAAAGATCGCCACTTTGTAGGGAGCCAGTTTGGGATGGAAACGCAACACATTCCGTTTTTCCCCGCCAACCTTGTCCTCATCGTAGGCATCGATCAGGAACATCATTGTTGAACGTGAAGCTCCGATTGAAGTCTCGATAACGTATGGGACATACCGAATGTTCTCCGCCTGATCAAAATACTCCATCTTCTTGTTGGAAAACTCTGCATGTTGCGCAAGATCAAAGTCCGTCCGATTATGAATACCCTCAACCTCACCCCAGCCAAACGGGAATTCATACTCAACGTCCATGGCAGCCTTGGCATAGTGAGCCAGCTTGTCATACGGGTGAGGCTTTACGCGCAGCTTTTCAGAGCTGATACCATACTCACCGAACCAGTTCTGTCTCTCTTCGAGCCAGTACTCATACCACTTTTCATCATCTCCCGGCTTCACAAACCACTGCATCTCCATCTGCTCAAACTCGCGTGTGCGAAAGAGAAAGTTTCGTGTGTTGATCTCGTTGCGGAAGGCTTTCCCGATCTGCGCAATTCCAAACGGAACTTTCTGTCGCGACGATTGATAGACATTGTTGAAGTTGACGAAAATTCCCTGGGCTGTTTCAGGTCGGAGATACACAACGGCTGATGAATCCTCAATCGGACCGATAAAGGTTTTGAACATCAGATTGAACTGACGGACTTCTGTCCAGTCATCAGTCCCTCCAACAGGATCCTTGATCCCGTTATCGACAATGATCTGATAATAGTCTTCAGGGGCAGCAGCCTTCTCCAGTTTACCTTGAAGTGTGACGGCATCCTCATCTTTCCCTTTCTTCTGAAGTCGTGTGATCTCATCTTCAATCAGAAGATCTGCCCGATAGCGCTTTTTGCTCGTTTTGTTGTCGATCATTGGATCAGCAAAGGATCCGACGTGACCGGATGCTTCCCAAACACGAGGGTGCATCAGAATAGATGCGTCAATCCCTTCGATATCATCGCGATAGGTCATCGCCCGCCACCAAGCTTCCTTCACATTGTTCATAAGCTCCACACCAAGCGGACCGTAGTCCCAGCAACCATTCAGGCCACCATAAATATCTGATGATTGAAAGACAAACCCGCGGCGCTTGGCGAGAGAGACAATTTGTTCGAGTGAGACTGAAACGCTCATTTTCTGTGTATTGTGTGGTTGAGAATCATTCAATAGACATCAAAAGTAGCCGTTCGCCGGGAAACCGAGAACAACAAACTGTAGGGATAGAGAGGAATAGGGTCTGAGCGTAAGAACTCCGTATCTTGGTGTATTCGGTAATCTGTTTGAGAGAATCTCATCCAAAGCATTAGTATTTGAACCAACGATGAGAGATGCTTGACTCACAACCAGAACTGCAACCTGCTCCTGAACATACTGCGCTCCCTAGCTTTGCGCTTCGCTGGCGCTTGGATACGTTTCTGTTCAGCTTCGAGACAACAGCTGAACTGGAGCCTCTTGAAGGGATCATTGGTCAACGTCGTGCTCTTGAGGCAATGCAGATTGGCACCGAAATTCACTCTCCCGGCTACAACATCTTTGTCAATGGTCTCTAGAGAAGATTACCGTTGAACAACCCCGTGAGATTAACGAAAAGATTGATGACCTATAGGATGACCTCTATGAATTGATGAAAGAAGGCCACAAGATCGCCGGTGAGTATCGTCGGCAGATGACTGACGATGAACGGAGCAGAGCAACGATGCTTGTGACAGCCACCCTGGAAGAGATCGTTGCCAACTACCCATATGATTCAGTCAAGAAGTTTCTTCGTGAGGCACGAAACGATATACTTGGAAATCTTGATCTGTTCAAACCACAGCGAGATCAGACCGAGGATCAAGAGAATGGAGATAAAGGTAAGGACGAGATAGAGATTGAAGACCCCTTTCACGTCTATGACATTAACGTACTTCTCGACAACTCTGATTCAAGAAATCGAACTTCTAACTTCATACGTATAATTTCTAACTATGTCCAGTATCCGCAACGTAGTCCTTTCCCCCTCTCTTCTCTCTGCTGATTTCACGCGTCTTGCTGAAGAGGTTAAGGTCATGGAGGAGGGAGGAGCCGATATGCTTCATATTGATGTGATGGATGGACATTTTGTACCGAATATCACGATTGGTCCTCTGGTCGTTGCATCTCTAAAGAGGATTACCGAATTGCCCCTCGACTGCCATTTAATGATCTCCGATCCGGACAGCTATCTGGAGGCCTTTGCTAAGGCCGGGGCATCGATCATCACAGTACATGTTGAGGCGGCCGTGCATCTATATCGGACGGTGCAAACCATTCGCGATCTTGGGTGCAAGCCGGGCGTGACGTTGAATCCGGCAACCCCTCTTTCGGCGCTTGAGGAAATTCTGCCCTTCATCGATCTTGTGTTACTCATGTCTGTAGAGCCAGGCTTTGGAGGACAGAGTTTGGTTCCAACACTCCATCGACGTGCAGCAACGGTACGAACGATGTTACATGAGGCCGATAATTCTGGGTGTTTGATTGAAGCCGATGGCGGCATCAAGCTTGATAACGTAGCTCAGGCCTTTGAATCCGGGGTCGATGTAATAGTAAGTGGCTCCGGTCTTTTCGGAACGGATGATCCGGCTGAAACATTGCGGGAGATGCGAAGGCGGTGTGAAGGAACAAACCGGACAGAAGTTCATTGAGTAAAGAGTTTAAGGGTCGAGAGTCGAGGGTCAAAGAGTCCTTTTCCTCAATACTTGTAGCGGTCCAAGCACTAAAGTGGAGATGCTCATGAAAATGGACAGTCAGTTAAGTGATCGGTTCACAGATTCTATGTTCATGAGCATGAAAAACAGAAGAAAGTATGACAAGAGCTTCAAGCTCGAGGTTGTCCGAAGAAGTTTGGAAGAGGTTAGCGTAAAAGAATTAGCAGAAGAATTGGGTATCCATGCAGGAATGATCAGCCGCTGGCGCAAGGGATTTTTTGAGACTGGGAGGAATCCCGACGGCTATTGCTTTGTCTGCGTTGGGGTTGTATGTTGGGAAAAGAAAGGGTATGACTGAATGAGTTGTAGTTGAACGGAAATGGCGGGTTAGCACCATATATCTTCTCGTGATTCCCAGTATGTCTTCACTTCGTCAAACCTTCCCATTCTTTCCTGTATTTTCATGATTTCTTTTGGATAGAATTCAAACAGCGTATCGCAGAGTTGGAGCATCCATTTCTTTCGAGAATAGCCATTAATCAATTTGATGTTGTTTGAGTTCGCGATTTGAATCTGTCCCCAGCCCAATGCACCAATCCCCTAGAAAAGCGTCAAATTTCTCGGACAATAAAGATTCAAGCGCATCTCCCACAGCCCGGGTGCTCCGAGCGGTTTGTTGCGAAAGAAACTCTGGCGATGAATTGATGTAATCTCTGATCTTATCAGCCACATCGAAATAATGGCCATCGTGATAGAATGTCGATTTCATGAAAATAACTCTTTCTGGTGGGCGAGTGATTGAGTCGGTTTCGGTTGATCGCTCAGGGTGTTTCTTTCCCAGAATACGCCATCAGCATATCCCTGAATCATTAGATCTCTGGTGGCAAGTTCTAAGCGTTTCAGTGCCCAGCAGCAGTATTCGCGGTTAAGTTCTATTCCACAGAAGCGTCTCCCTAGTTTTTTTGCCACCACTGCAGTGGTACCACTACCGAGGAACGGATCGAACACGAAATCATCCTTTCTTGAACTGGCTAAAATCAGTTTAGCGATGAGTTTTTCTGGTTTCTGTGTCGGGTGGTCCGTATTCTCAGGCATAGACCAAAAGGGAATCGTTATGTCCGTCCAAATGTTCGATGGATGAGTGAGACGATAGTTACCGATCTCCTCGGCTTTCCAGTCCTTTGGCTTTCCATCAATTCGATAGGGTGCAATGACTTTCCGCTTGAGTTTTACTGCATCAACATCAAAGTAGTAACTGTCTGAGGCTGTACAGAACCAAATATCTTCCGTATTGTTCTTCCAATTGGTCTTCGCACCACGGCCCTTCTCCCGTTCCCACGTGATACGATTACGGATGTGAAAGTGTGATTCGAGAATGGGAGCTATTAAAACAGACGTTTTCCAATCTGAGCAGACGTAAATCGTTGCATCGGGTGTCAGCGTGGGGGTCAAAACTTCAATGGCGTGTTGAAACCACTTTTGATAGGCGTCTTTTTCTTTCGTTTTGAATATATGCCCATTGTAGTTCTTGGAAAGATTGTAGGGCGGATCGAGAACAAGTAGATTAACAAACCCTTTGGGCAAATTTTCAGCAACTTCAAACGTATCCCCACCAATGATTTTTTCTGTAATTTCCTTTTCATTGACGGGACGTTCAACTTGAAAGATAGCGGTTGATAGACGATCGATCTCTGCCTCGCTACAGGTCAGTGTGCGATTTCTTGGAGCTCTTTTCTTCATTACATTCTCTTCATAATGTAGGTGTAAATTCAAGGACACAAAGCTAAGGATTTGTGTAAGATTGGGGGTATTGTAAGTAGAGGTACGCCCTGCTTTATGGCTTTATATACTAATCGGTTCATTTCTTTGCTTCTGCCGATTCGCTGACGTATTCCAACTCTTCCAAAGTTTCAAACTTTGGAAGAGTTTTAAAGTTCTCAATTTCTATAATCCGCTCGAATGGCGTCCGGCATCATAGAGATCCTTTTCAAGATCATCCTCTTCCTTTTTTTGAGCTTCTTTCTGCGTGTCGGCCTTCTTCTTTACCGTAATAGTTCGCTCGGTATCGTTGAAATCACCGTTAACGACAGGATTTCCATTGGGATCGATGAGTTGTAATCGAATCGTATGCTCTCCTTCTTCCAACCCCTGAATTTTATATGGTGTCCAATCTCTCAGAGTATCAATGACTTTCTCATCAATTGATGTGATGACTTTATAGGCATCCGGGGCCAGTACACAGCTCGAGATATAAAAATCGAGCATGATTTCGCCTGCATCCTGCCCTACATACTCTCCCTTCGGGCGGCTATAGGTCAGCAGAGGTTGATCAGCTTTTAGAGCCGGTTCACCGTTCTTTTGGCCAACGTAAAACGTATGAGCAACAAAAGATCCTGGTTTCTTTATGCTTTCATGCCATGAACGACTTGGAAACGCACGAAGCGTGTGCGCTCCCGGTGTTAATCCACCAATTGAAAATGTTGTATCATACTTGGCCATGTATGGTTCATTATCAATAATAAGATGGATGTGTTGTCCATCCTTCGAATAGGCAAGATTGTTTGCCCCCTCACCCTGTGTGGGTGCACGAAGAACAAATTCGTTGCTTTGAAGTTTGACGTGAACAGTGATACTGTCACCCTTTACAACCTCATCGGGTGCCGGAGAGATGATCTCAAAGGAAATGTCATCGAACATCGGTCCGTGTTCCCCTTTAACTATCGCCAGCTCAACCGGACCATCCTGCTCTTGGCCTTCGTCAAAATCGGCTTCAGGATCAGTATCATCTCCACAGCCGTAGAGCAAAACGCCAGCTAACAGAAAAGAACAGGGATACAGAAATCTTTTGGTCTTCATTGACATACAGAAGGTTTGTGAAAAGGAATAAATCAATATACAGATTCCTTAGCAAGAATTCGATGCAACTGTTCGCATTCGACACATTGCATAGCGTTTTGAGGTTTTGCAATTTGGGTATCTATGACGAAATCGGATGTAATTGACCAGGTTGCCGAAGGCACTGGTCTGACAAAACTTGAGACCGAAGCCGTTGTTAACGGCTTCCTGAAAACAATCGTTGATGCTCTTGCCGAAGGTGAAAGCATTGAACTTCGTGGCTTTGGAACATTTCGTGTCAAGGAACGTGCCCCCCGAACAGGCCGCAATCCCAAGACCGGGAAATTGGTTGAGATTGATATTCAGTACGTTCCTCACTTCAAAATGTCACGGGAAGTTCGCAGACATATCGACAACTCGATTAAAAGTGACCAGGATCAGCAGTATGAACAATCGTGAGGAAGAGACAACTCTCCCAACATTCCATTCAACAAAAGAGAGTCCATCGAGCAATGGGAGCCATATTCGTGAATATGCTACGGCTGGAATAATCTGTTTTGTTGTCTCTTTTCTCGTTTACATCGTTGCCAAACCTGAAGAACGGAAAGGTCCTCCTCAAGGGAATACTGAACGACAGACTGGCCTCCCTTCTAACCATCCCGATGTTGATACCTCAAAAATGAACGTTGTTCTGGAACAATTGCAAAGGACCCGTGCGACCTTGGAGGCTCACCCTGATAATCCTATGGCACATCTTGACCTTGCAAACATCCTGTATGATGCGGGCCAAATTATCAAAGACCCAACCTTTTTTGCTGAAGCGCTTCTACATTATGAGTTCTATCTGAATCAATATCCTGATGATCCAAACGCACGTACCGACTTTGCCTACGCACTATATAGAACCGGAAACCTCAATGATGCAATAGCAGAACTGTACAAGGTGCAGCAGAGTTCGCCGAGGCACCAGAACTCGGCCTTTAATCTTGCATTGATGTACAAAGAAAAGGACCGGCCTGACAGTGTTCTTGCTTACATGGAAAGAGTTGTAATCATTGATTCAACAACCAGAGTTGGAAAAGCTGCGAAGGAGATTTTAGACACCTATCACGGCGCCCATTAACCGTCGCTGACGAGAGAATTCCTTACGTCTACATTGCCCGAGACTCACTTAAACATCGTATATTTGTAGACTTTCGTTTAAACTAAGTAGATACTATACTAATAATTTGAGGCTAAAGTATGCCATCGGGGAAAAAGAGAAAACGCCATAAAATGGCAACCCACAAGCGGAAGAAAAGACTCCGCAAGAATAGACATAAGAAAAAGTAGTATAACTGCGGGTTACTGATTTTGAACCCCTCGACTCAAACCGAGCCGGGGGGTTTTGTGTACCAGGTGGAATCCGAAAGAGAAGGTGAAATGAGAGGATATCGCCCTTTTTCATTGAAGTTTTGAAGTGAAAGCGCTATGCAGTCTATAACCGAAAAAGAAGGTCAACTTTTCCTTCGGACCTATCGACGTCTTCCGGTTGAGATTGATCGCGCAGACGGAATGTACATCTACGCCAAGAATGGAACTCGATATCTTGATTTTCTTGGTGGCATTGCCGTTAACGCGGCTGGACATTCTCATCCGGCAATCAATCAGGCGATTACGAAGCAGTTGAACCGATATACCCACGTCTCAAATTTTTTCTACCAGGACGCTCAAGTCGAGTTTGTGGAAAAGCTGACAAGGATGAGTCGATACGATCGTGCCTTTCTCTCCAACAGCGGAACCGAAGCAACCGATGGTGCCCTGAAGCTTGTGCGGCTGTGGGGCTCAATCCGTTCACGCTCACAGGTGCTTGCGTTCACAGGAAGTTTTCATGGTAGAAGCTTAGGAGCTCTCTCCCTCATGGACAAACCGAGGTACAAAGAGGGAATGGGACCGTTTTTGCCAGGCACAAAGGTCTTGCCATTCAACGATTATGAAACCCTTACCGAGAATGTCGACAGTTCAACTGCTGCCGTTTTCATCGAGTTTCTTCAGGGTGAAGGTGGTGTGCGTTGGGCATCACCCGAGTTTGTTGAACGGCTATCGGAACTCAAGGAAACATACGGCTTCCTGATTGTTGCCGACGAAGTCCAGGCAGGATGTGGAAGAACGGGGAAGTTTTTCTCATTTGAACATTTTGGCCTACAACCTGATGTCGTGACTATGGCAAAGGTTCTTGGGGGTGGATTGCCCCTCGGGGCTATCCTGACAACAGAGGAGCTGGCTGATGTGTGGGACTACGGTCGCCATGGAACTACGTTTGGCGGAAATGCCCTTGCATGTGCGGCGGGGAGCAAACTGCTTGATCTTCTTGAGAACGGCTTAATGGAGCAGGCCTCCCATTCAGGAGCGTATCTCATGGACCAACTGAACGAACTGACCTCAAGGTTTCCGTCCAGAATCCGTGAGGTTCGCGGAGCTGGGGCAATGGTGGGAGTTGAGGTGAATGAACCTGCAGGGCCGATCGTTCAGGAGCTACTTGATCATCAGATTATTGCCAACGCAACAAACCAGAATGTGCTACGATTGCTTCCTCCCCACATTTTTGAGGAATCTCACGTCGCAACGCTTGTGGAAGTTCTTCAAGAAATTCTCGGTCAATAATACAAGCCCTCCTACAGCAGCTTATCTGTAGTGGTCATCAAACTCATCTTCATAGTTACCTATTCCACCTGCAAAGATCGATCCGACCATATCCTTATAACCAACAATTCCTCCCCCTCGCGAAGCAGTCGAATCATGTTTCAGCGCATTTCTTCCTTCACAGGAAAAGATTGATAGCCACCTTTCTTCACAGCTGCAAGAGTTTCAGGTCTGCTCGATGTATTTGCCATGCGTTGAAGAATCTGTTCAATCTGTTTGAAATGGACCGCCTTCTTTCTTGAGAATCAGTGACAAGATCGTAGATTTCTGAAGGCTATGAAAACACTCATCATCAGATTTAGTTCCGCAGGGGATATTATCCTTACGTCTCTTTTTGTTCGAGTACTCAGGAACAGATTCCCCGATGGTACAATTGATTTTCTTACGAAGAAATCCTTTGCCCCACTCGTGAAGAGCTCTCCTTATGTTGACAGAGTTATTAGTGGAAAGGACGACGCTGGATTGTCAGATGCCCTCACCTTGAGAGGTCAGTTGAAGCAAGAGGAGTACGATCTTGTCTTCGATCTACATAACTCCCTGCGCAGCAGAATTGTTCGTTTCGGACTTGGTAAAAAACGATTCAGTTTTCAGAAACCGACATTCAGAAAATGGCTACTGGTCCATTTCAAGATCAACCGTCTTCATCCAATCATTCCTATTCCTGAACGGTACCTCGATATCGGGAGCTCAATCAGCTTGAAGAACGATGGGAAGGGACTTGACATTGCCTTCGAACAGATCAAACTCCCCAACGAGCAGAGCATCGCTAAACCATTGATCGTACTGGCACCAGGAGCTCGCCACTATACAAAACGTTGGCCGGCTACCAGATATGCAGCAGTCGGGAAGGGACTCCTTCATGACTACGGAGGAACGATTGTTCTGCTTGGAAGCACTGAAGAGATTGAGACGTGTGAAAAAGTAGCTAACGAGATTGCCATGCCGGAAGCTGTGGTCAATCTTGGAGGGAAAACCACCCTGGCTCAGGCAGGAACTCTTATCAAGGATTCATCTCTTGTTATCGCAAATGATTCGGCGCTTGGACATGTTGCCGCTGCTTGCGGAGCACCACTTATTTCGATATTCGGTTCAACTGTTGAAGAGTTCGGGTTCGCTCCCTATTCTCCGAACGCACGTGTTATTCAAAACATGGGACTTCGATGCAGACCGTGCACATCGATAGGAAGATCGGAGTGTCCGCGGGAACACTTCGAGTGTATGAAGGGTGTTTCGATTGAGGCAGTGCTCACTGTAGCTCGGCAGATATTGAAGCCATAGCTGTCAATCCGGACTCGATTAAGCGATCGCTCACCATTAATAATCGCTCTCTTCCGGTTCTGCGAAGCTGTCGATGCTCATCGTAATTGTCCCAAACAGATCATCCAGTTTCCTTGTCCACGACGCAATACGTGTGGTGCTGACATCCATTTCTCGAAACAGTTTTTTGATTGCGTTAACTCGTTTCTTTGTTACGGGATCGACTTCATCTGCTTCCAATCCAACACCAATTTCTACAACCACAGTAGGATTGTCAACCAAGAACTCAAGGACGTTTCGCATAGGAGCGTTATCACTAAACAATGCCGTTTCTCCCTCAAACGGGGCACCTCTGAAGAGTAATGAATCAATAGGAATAGGTCTGATCCGAAGATCTTCTACACGTTCTTCGTAGTCCTCCCCGGGAGGGGAAGAAACCATGAAATCATCGGTATAGAATCCCAAAGCTTCAATTCTGAACCAATAGAGTTTTGCGGGATCGAGAAGAACACGATAGCCTCCAGCTGTCGCATTTATCCTGGATGAGGTAACCGGGCTTTCCTCATAGGGATCCTCGAAGACATAGAGCATCCCTTCGCCCGCCAGATCATTAGTCCCCGCTGTATAAATCGTTCCAGTATAGAGCTTTGTCGGATTCGTCAGGGATTGTGCAAGCGCATGAGGCGAACAGGCAATCGCTAAGAAAGCCGTAGTAAGACCTGAAAAGAACAACGCTTTATTCATGATCTTCAACCCTCACGTTTTTTTGTCTGAAAAGCTCAAATACATAATCTTTAACCACCTTAAACCCCAGAGCCAAGTCAGGATTTTTCAAGGAACTTTTTGATGCCGGCCTGGCATCCCGGAGTCATACGGGCAGCGGCGTTCATTCGCGCAGCATAGTCGAGCGCCGATTCCAACGACATCCCATCCATTGCATTGATCATCTGTTTTGTCAACTGAACAGCAGTTCGATCTGTTTTTCTGAACGCGGTGGTAAGTCGTCCGATCTCAAGATCAAGTTCCTCTTCATTGCCAACCAGCGTTGTTATCAACCCACGCTTCATTGTCTCCTTTGCACTCAGGACCTCTCCGGAAAGCAGGAGTTCCCGAGTTTGCATTTGAGGTGCCTTACGCAAAAGAAACGCCATTACAATTGCCGGGACAAAACCAATACCTACCTCAGTATACCCGAACTTCGCAGACTCAACCGCAACCGCAACATCACAGACAGTCGCCAACCCACAACCGCCAGCAATAGCATCTCCATGAACCCTGGCAATAACAGGTTTCGGAGACTCCCAGATTGCACTGAGGGTGCGTGCAAGGGCTGCCGAATCTTCCATATTATCAATAATGGAGAACTCCGAGAGTTGACAAAGGTATTCAAGATCAGCACCGGCACAAAAAGCTGATCCGGCACCGGCAAGAACAATGGACCGGATGTGGTCGTTCGTAGCAAAGCTCTTGATTGCATGGTCGAGTTCATCTACCATCACCCGATCCAGAGCATTTCGCTTCTCTGGTCGATTCAGTGTGATTCGACCAACTCCGTTTTTATCCTGAACAAGTACTCTTGTAGAGTTCATAGTCTCGCCTATCCATCACCGGAGAATGAGCAGTGGTGCAGTCAGCTTTATGTTTTCGGCCGTATATGTAACGTAATAGATTCCGCTGGGAAGTCCAAGCACTGAGATCAAGCTCCTGACGTTGCGAGCTATTATATCGGCGTTTGGCGACGCGGTTCTAACCTTTTTACCAATACTGTTATAGAGAACAATCGTCCCATTTGGGCTATGAGGACCCGAAAGTTGAACTTCGACGTAATCTGAAGCAGGATTTGGTTGAACTGTTAGGTGATCATCCTGATTCTCCCTCCTATCGCGGAGGCTTGACGTTCGGGCATGGACGTATTGTATCATAGCATCTACTGCATCTTCGGCCGATGATGGTGAATAGCCTACAACAAAACGGATTGTATCCTTAGCATCTGCTTCAAGTCCAGCCAGAACTTTACCAATAACCATACTTATATCCCCAGGCCCGGCACTTGAATTACCGATACCATTGGCAAGTATCATCCACTTCTCATCCTTGTTAAAGTCATCAGTGATACGGACAGGATCACCGTTGTTCCTGATAGCAAAGAAAGGAGTTGATTCAGCCGGTTCAATAACTCCTACAACAAGCTGAGACCCACCTGGATTAGAGACTATGCCATAAGTAGCAACTCCAGGTAGACTTTCCTCTCCGAGTTCAACAGTCTGGCCAACATCAATTCTGTCCAGGTCCCAATCGGCGAAGAAACCAACCCGAAGGCTATCTATCCTCTCGTTACTGGTATTGGTCACACATATCTCAAACCCAACCGCATCGGTAACTGTATCGACAAACCTTATCTGCGCTTCGATCTCAACGCCAACTCTGAGAGATTCTTCTGCATCCATATCTGTAAGAGAAAGGAGGCTATCATTGTTTGGTGACGGAACAGCGATAACAGAAAAATCGTTGTTCTGATCGTCCGGAGCATCGCTTCGGATGTTATCCAATACCTTCTCCCTGCTCTCCGCAACTATTATTCCTCCTTCATAGAGATGCGATCGTCCATCTATAGTCACGCCTTCTCCAAACTGCCCAAACTCCAATCGATCAAATCCGATTCTACCTCTATCGGTTAACGTCCATTTGATTCTTGAGTTCTGATAGACTGTATACGGTCGATAGATCTGCAAAACTTCATAGGCATAGTCCTGATAGTTATCAGCGACAATATCTACTCGCACCTTGGTCAAGCCATCACTTGGTGAACGGATTTCAAACGGAACACCTTCGGTTGTCGTCCAGCTTTGCCCCGAACTAATATCTCCTATATCGAGAGGGGCTGGATCAAAGTAAACGGCCGACGAATCCCCAGTATACCGTGAGAGATGAACATGAACATTCTTGGCATCACCAAGCAGGTTGCTCAGCCTTATCATCAACTGCCCTTTCTCTCCCACCACAAATTGATCTTGCGGTTGCCCTCCCTCATCCAAAGCCCAAACCGAGTCGATCACGATTCCCGGATGTGAAAATGGATCGGTTGAGATTGCGATCGTAGCATCAACTCTGCCATTACCGATTAATCCTTCCTTCCCAAGGTTAAGCTGATCAATGTTAATCGATGAGAGGCGAACATGAGTCGCTGCCTGCCGTGCGTCAAGTTCGGGCCAACGGCTCCGCACAAGAGCTACGATACCCGAGACCACAGGAGTGGTATAGGAAGTTGCAGTTGGTAAATCAAAGTAATTGTAGAGACCACTTGTAGTCAATCCGGCAGTTGCAGTAACGTCGATATGCTCTCCCCAGGTCGTAATGAACTGGCTGAGATCGTTGACCCCTCCAACACCGAGCACGCCACGATAACCAGCCGGATAGAAGAGATTGTATTCGGCATTATTTCCACCAGCGGCAACAATCGTTACGTTATACGCACGAATGACGTTGTCAATAATATCCTGCTCGGCCTGCGAAAACGTTGTACTTCCCCAGCTACAGTTGATCACCTTGAATCCCTGCTGGGCACAATAGATAATCCCTTCATAGCCTGCTATCAGGCTTGTACTCCCGTGGTGAGCGGCCTTCACAGGAAAAAACCGGCATTGATTGGCAATACCAGCAATGCCACGGCCATTATCAGTTGTCGCTCCCACATAGCCGGAGACTTGCGTTCCATGTTCTCCATTCCCGGTGCTATCCGGGGGTGTGCCGTCGGATTGATATGTCAGGTTTACCCCTTTCCAATCATCAACGTAACCGTTCCCATCATCATCAATCCGATTTGTCGATTTGTTTTTTCCTTCATTATCAAGACCAGCCTCACCCCAGTTCACAGCAATATTATCCCACAGATCTTCGTGTCTTGCAGTAATTCCGGCATCGATCACTCCAATCACAACCGATGAATCTCCGGGCCATATCTTCCAGGCTTCACCAGCATTCACAAAATCAATCTGCTTTTGTTCCGAAAGGCGTGGATCATTCGGTTCAGATGGACCAAGAATTTCAGGAACAAAAATTGGCTCCGCGTACTCAATTTCAGGAAGCGTGGAGAGGAACGCAGCTACTTTACGCGGGTGAAGAGGTTTTGCATAGCTTACAGCAACGATACGTGACAACTCATCCTGAGCAAATAACAGGCCGAACCGATACGATCGCGATGCAAACCCGGCCAGTCGCCAGGCTTTATGTCCAGGTGGTACAGCCAAAGACGTATTGAGCGAGTTAGCAGCTTCGAGCTCAAGACCATACTTCTCAAAAAGTGATGCGACTACCTCTGTTGGGGTTACCCCTTGACGAAATGCCAGGCTATCCTTAATGAAGAGTCCTAAACCGAATCTGATTTTGATATAGAGTGCACCATTAACAACTGGCGCCCTCCCATGCAAATCTGGGACGAGACCACGCCGAGAGGCTGCAATCAAGGTAGCAGAAACAGCGCAATTGGCAGGCCTCTGCTCCTGGGCATCTACCGACGGTCTCCACAATGTTCCGAGAATCAGGACTATGGGCAAAAGATATCGTCTACGCATCGCTGTTCAGACTGATGAGTTCTGTGAAACAGACCCTGCAAAAGCAGTATTGTCACTGAAGGACGGACGGATAATCTGGTGAATTGCAGTCGCCTTGTTTGTTTCAAGTTCGATGGTAACTGCAACCCCACACAGCCTGATTCCTTCGGTTGCGGTCTGATATTTGAAGGGGGTTCTATAGATAAATCTCTTGATGGCTTCCTCTTTGGCCATTCCAATAACTGAATCGTAAGGACCGGTCATTCCAAGATCGGTGATGTATGCAGTCCCTTTCGGAAGAATCTGGGCATCGGCAGTCGGCACATGGGTATGAGTGCCAACCACTGCCGAGACACGACCATCAAGATAAAGCCCCATAGCTATCTTCTCAGCAGTAGCTTCTGCATGAAAATCGACAACGATGGGAAGATTCGATCCGATTTTCCCTATCGCCCAATCCACTGCCCTGAACGGACAGTCTATATCAGGCATGAAGGTACGCCCCTGCAGGTTCAGCACCGCTATTTTTCCATTGCTTGATAGCCTCTTAACAAAAAAGCCGTTTCCTGCATTCCCTGGTGGATAATTCAGCGGACGTAAAACGTTCGGGTATTCAGCCAGCACTTTCTTCGTTTGCCATTTCTCCCAAACGTGATTACCTGAAGTGATAACATCGGCACCTGCCCCAAAAATCGTATCAGCATCCGAAGGACGAATTCCCTTGCCCTCATAGACGTTTTCAGCGTTGACGACAACAAATCCGGCTTTGTACTCATCAATCAACGATGGTAAATACTCCTTCACGGCTTCCAGTCCGGGTGTACCGACAAGATCACCAACTATCAGAATAGTAATCGAATTTTGCTCTGAAGCGGGGTTTTCCATGACATTCTCTACGGTCAGTTTTTGTATCTTAAAAGCTTGTGATGATTGAAGGCCTCGGCCTCAATAACAACCAATTAATGAAAATCTACACAAAAACCGGAGATGACGGGACAACAGGTCTTTTTGGAGGAGAACGGCTCCCCAAAGATCACCTCCGAATCGAATCGTACGGAACCGTTGATGAATTGAACAGTCTTATCGGCTACGCCCGATCAATCGGTGGCTTGCCGGCTGAGCATGACCAGCTGCTTGGCAAGATTCAGGAGGGGTTGTTTGTCTTGGGAGCTGATCTGGCTACCCCTGAGCGCAAAGAACGAGCAAATATTCCGATTCCTCGTGTTATATCTGAAGATGTGGCGTGTCTTGAATCATTCATAGATCGGATTGAGGAGGGCTTGCTTCCGTTAAAAAATTTCATTCTTCCGGGAGGCTCTCAAACCGGAGCACTACTTCATTTGGCACGAACGGTTGCGCGAAGGGCGGAGCGGTACGTTGTCTCACTTTACAGAGAAGATCCCGCAATCGGCAAAATTCCAATGCAGTACCTGAACAGGCTAAGCGATTTGCTTTTTGTCCTGGCTCGTGCTGTCAACAGTCGAGCAGAAGTTGAAGAATATCCCTGGATTCCTCAAAAAGAGGAAAAATCAGACTCTGATACATGTCGATGAAAGCCCACAATAAACTTGATCGTATCCCCTGTGTCTGTGAGACCGTTCTGAGGTTCGAAGAAGTGCAGAGACTAACTGACATCGAAATAGACTCGTTAGATAACAAACGATTCAACATGTATAACGGCACTATATACATAGCTGCTGCTTACCTAAGTACCACAAATAGGAGAGAAAGATTATGAAGTTCAAACATCTTTTGATGAGTGGATTGATTGCGCTGCTGGCCGGCTTTTACGTCGTCGGCTGTAATGAGAACCCAATTGATCCGGATCCACCTACAGTAGATCCGGATCCACCTACGGTAGAACCGGCTACTGGATTGCAGGCTGTTTCGCTTGGAGCAGAATCAGTGGGACTGAAGTGGAACGCTTCAACCACATCAGGCGTTACGTATAAAGTGTCCTGGATCGACAACGCTGCAACTCCAAGCGAGGGAGATTTCAATGTCGGTACCGATACCGAAACGACAGTTGAAGGACTGAATGGTGGTCCGGTCTACACATTTACGGTGGTCGCAGTTGTGGTCGAAGTTGATACCACTAATAATGATACTACCAATAATGAGTCGGAAGCTGCAACGATTGATTGGGCACCGGCAGATCGCTATATTAATGACCGTGAAAAAGGTGGTATTATTCGCATATACGCACGTAGCGTACCAAGCGCAAATAAAGGAACCGGAGTTGTTATCCAACAGGATGGAGCGTTCAACGCATCAGTTGGTGCAAGCTCACAATTCCTCAGCCAGATCCACTTGATCGCTGACGTTCAAGCCAACTCAATCCTTATCGGTGCGCCCGAAAGCTTTGATGACTTTGATCAGCATTCACAGTTCCGCACTGACGTGCAGATTAGCGACGACTCTGTTGAGCTTGATCCCGCAGTCGGTCTGGACGGTTGGTATAACTCAGCATCACTGGATAACCTGTTCGGCATGCAGAGCACAGGTAAATTTACTATTTCTGATCAGTTTACCGGTGGAGTTGGCGTTGCATTTGCTATGCGTTGGGGAAATAATCCGTTCCGGTACGCTCGTATCTTTGTGGTTCCGGGCTCTGACGGCAAGCTTGTTCAGAGAGACACCGATGATGATCCATTTATTGAGATTAGAATTTCGAACCAGACTGACCAAGGCATTCCATACGCCAAGCGCTAAACCACACCGGTTTATATAACACAAAGCAGGGGTGCCCCAAGGCATCCCTGCTTTTTTTATGTTTGTCTGAATCCAACAACTGGCGTTGATAATCAAAGTTCGATGAACCGCAGACTATTTATACGGACATCGTCTCTCTTTCTCATCGGTATGGCAACGTCCGATCACCTTATGCATCGCTTGGCATTAGCTCGCCCTGAGGATCCGGTCATCTTCCAGGGAGAAGAGCAGTTCCGAGGCATTATTAGGAAGGCTGAAGCCAATGTATGGAAGGAGAAGCCGATTGGCGAGCTGGTGGGACTCATCGGCCTTGAACTGCTTGGCATCCCCTATGTTGGCGGTACTCTGGAACTCTCTATAGATAACGAAGTATGCTCGGCAAACCTTCTTGGGCTTGATTGTGTGACATTCTACGAGACCGTACTGGGCATTGCCCGTATCATCAAACAGAACAAATCCGAACCGGAAGATTTGCTCAATGAACTCACTTTTATGCGCTATCGTAACGGTCAGATAACGGACTATACCTCACGTCTGCACTATGTGGGCGAATGGTACAGCGACAACGAAGCAAAGGAGGTAGTCGAGGATATCACCTCTACACTGCCCGAAGCAACTGAGTACGACAAGAAGATCAACTTTATGAGCACTCATTCGGATGCCTACAAGCAGTTGAAGAGTCATCCTGAGCTAGTTGAGGAGATCGAAACAATCGAGAATGATTTAAACACGATAGAACGTTACTACCTGCCCAAAGCATACATCGAAGAGACGGAGAAGAACTTGCAGACCGGAGACATCATAGCTATCACAACCTCAATCAAAGGACTCGATGTATCACATACCGGACTTTGCTATCGAGATGAGGATGGCAGGTTGCGTTTCCTTCATGCGTCACTCGATCAAAAGAAAGTCGTCCTTGATACTGATCTGCATGAGTACATTGCCGGGAAGAAAAAGCAAACCGGGATTATGGTAGCGAGACCTATCGAAATAGATGCTAACCAATAAAACTATCGTAGATCATAGCGCAGCTCTTGGTAGCACGCTTTGCGTCTCTTAGCGCTCTTGGCGGTTTTCTTTCTTGCATTCAGAAGATAAACCAAAAAAGATGAAGACAGCTGTCTGACAAGAAACAGACCTTCTCTTACGATTCGTAGAAGCCCCCCCCGGCTTTTATCCCTACTCTGCCCGACTCAACCATTTTCTTCTGAATAAGGTGAGGTCGGAAACGAGCCTCATCGAAATACTCTCCATAGACCGATTCGGTCACTAAAAAGTTGACGTCTACTCCAATCAAATCCATCAACTCAAACGGTCCCATGCGGAAACCGATGCTTTTCAGGCAACGATCAATCTGGTCATACGTAGCAGCCCCTTCGCCTACAATTCTGAACGCTTCTCCGTAAAAGTTTCGGGCCACACGGTTCACAATAAATCCAGGAGTATCTTTCACTCGAACCGGTGTTTTCCGAAGCTCAAGCGCAAGGTCAACGGTCTTCTGCATGATCTCTTCCGATGTCGCATAACCCTTGATAACCTCAACCAGCTTCATGATATGGGCCGGGTTAAAGAAGTGCATTCCAACAACCCGTTCCGGGTGTTTCAAACCATTTGCCATCTCGGTAACAGCAATCGATGATGTGTTCGTGGCAATAATAGCCTGAGAATCAAGGACCTCCTCAAGGTTGCAAAACAGCTCCTGTTTGATTTCAAGGCGCTCAATTATTGCCTCAACAACAATCGATGCTCCATTCATATGACCAAGATCAGTCGATGTTGAGATACGTCCCTTCAGTTCTTCACCCGTCTCTTCACTTAACTTTCCCCGCTCAACACCTTTAGCTACGAATTTGCTGATTGTCTCAACTGCTTTGGAGAGCACTTCATCTTTCAGATCATAGAGAACAACCTGAAAACCGGCCGCGGATGCAGCATAGGCAATACCGACCCCCATCGTTCCCGCTCCACAAATGCCAAATGTCTTTGATGTCTCGCTCATAACCTTGTTCAATATTGATCTACTATTCTCCCCCACTTAAATCCAACTTTCTCATCAAATTTTCTTCTGCAGTAGCGGCCGAATTCTGAATTACTCACTCTCCTTTAAACTCAGGCTTCCTCTTTTCAAGAAAAGCCTTCACACCTTCTCGGTAATCTCGCGTCCGGCCTGCTGCCTCTTGCATAAACACCTCGTACTCAAGCGCGTCATCAAGAGAGGTGTGCTCTGCTCTCCGGAGCATCTTCTTGAGATAGCCGTATGCCTTGGTAGGGCCTTGTGCATAACGCAAAGCAAGCGTATGCGCTTCCTCCATTAACTCACCGGAAGCTACCACTTTGTTGACAAGACCAAGTGCTAACGCTTGCTCTGCCGGTATCTTCTCTCCTAACGTGGCTATCTCGAATGCTTTCGGGTACCCGACAGTCTGTGCCAGGAAGTGCGATGACCCTGAATCAGGAACAAGTCCGATATTGATAAACGCCTGTAACAGATAGGCATTCTCAGACATAATGCGGATATCGCCTGCCAGCGCCAGTGAACATCCTCCACCGGCCGCAACTCCATTGATTGCTGTAACAACAGGCTTGGGAATTGACCGGAGCTTGCGGATAATAGGGTTGTAACGACGAATGAGCGAATCAGCCAATGAGCGTCGTGCACCAGATTCAGGAGCCTCCTTCAAGTCTTGTCCGGAACAGAATGCCTTTCCTGCTCCTGTTAACAACATTGCTCGAACACCCTTATTTCTTTCAGCCTCTTTCAGTGCAGCACGTAGATCTGTTGTCAACTGCTCGTTACAGGCATTATAGCTCTCAGGACGATTCAACCTCAACGTCAAAACGCCTGAATCGATATCGAATAAAATGGTCTCGAAATCCACGGAATCAAGAGAAAATTATTAGTTGAAGAATTCAAAACAACCCCTGTCCACTTTGCCCTGTCTCGTCTTATTCCCCTTTGAATTCAGGCCTCCGTTTCTCGACAAAGGCATTCATTCCTTCGTGTGAGTCGCTGGTAGAAAAGAGGAGATAGAAGTTTTTGCGCTCCAACTCCAAAGCATCCTGCAGTGAGGTATCGAACGCTTTTAGGACCGATTCTTTTGCAAGTCGTGCGGATATCGGCGGACATTCAGCAACTGTGCAAGCCAGCTTCATAGCCGACTCAAGGTAGAACTCAATCGGTACAACCTGATTGACTAATCCGTGAGCAAAAGCTTCGTCAGCGGTCAGCATCCTTCCGGCCAGAACCATCTCCATGGCAATCGCTTTACCAACAGCACGTGTCAGTCGCTGAGTCCCTCCGGCGCCAGGCATGATGCCGATGTTAATTTCGGGTTGCCCGAATCGAGCGGTCTCGCTTGCAACGATCATATCACATATCATTGTCAATTCACAACCGCCTCCAAGTGCAAATCCTGAAACGGCTGCAATGATCGGCGTCTTGATTCTACGAATCCGATCCCATCGAGCGAATTGATCACGAAGCAACATATCGACTGAAGTAGCATTGGCCATCTCAGTGATGTCTGCACCGGCAGCAAAGGCACGTTCATTACCGTGAATCACAATAGACCGCACATCAGGATCGGCTTCAAGCTCTTCCAACCCTTCAACAAGCTCTACCATCAACTTCAGGTTCAGTGCATTGAGCACATCGGGTCGATTCAATTGCACTGTCGCGATTTTACCATCGTGCTTTGTCACAATGATATGTTCAGGCATATCGGCTCTTGTTGGTAATTAGTGAGTCGATCATCAAGGCGATGAAGATAAGGAATCCTACCTGACCGATAATTTGCATTGCATAAAAGTTGTTGTAAGTCCACCAAATCCGTTTGGGAAACATCTTATGATCAGAACAGGAGAGAAATCGCAGATACGTTTGCTCGATCCCTTAACAGCCCGTTGAAAAAGTCAGAAAGTGAGGAGAGGATGCCTACCTTAGCGTACAGTCCCTTTCTAGATGAGTAATAGCCACACCGAAGGAGGCTATTCTATATCGATGAGCAAGCCTCGAGAAACTCAGCAGCAGGGGGTGTGGGCCCGGAACCAGGACCTGCCCGAGGCGCCTATGACAATCGGACAAGGAGGCAGTCTCCCCGTCCCCTTGTCTGATTGTCTCCTTTTTCAGGCCTCTGACAACCCCCACATTCAAGTCTGAAGTGCAACAGGTGGAGGAGCTTTACCACAATATACTTCCCAGGGTCTCTTCCACCCCAGAC